>DATFFQ010000087.1:0-15844 GCA_035249955.1 Gemmatimonadaceae bacterium | reverse complement strand
CCGAGATCGGGCGTGCACGCATCGATCCCGAGATCTTCCGCATTCCGCGGGGCTATGAGCGCAGGGAGGGTTGGTAGGACGGGAACGGTCCGTGAGAGGGGTGACGAGAGTGGAGTGAGTGACCGGAGCCAGGGTGAAGGGCATGACATGCGTGATGGGTTCATCACCGGACCTCATGCCTTTCACCCTGGTCGTTATCACTCACTCCACTCTCGTCACCCTCGTCACGGACTATCCACGCGCGACGTACCCCGCAAAGAAAAAGGCCCGCTCTGACACGAGCGGGCCTTGATCGACGCGTCGACCGCCAGATCGCCTAATGCAGGCGCAGCCCCGGCGTGAGGTACAGGACGGCGACCGCCGCGCCGGTGATCAGGATGGCGAAGGCGGACGCGATGACGCGGGCGGCAATGGACTGCGGGTCGGGAGCGAGGTGCGGGTGGCGCGCGTAGAACTTGGCCAGGTAACGGCGGGTGTACTCGGACGACATGGAACGCTCGGCAATTTGAGGAGAGGCGACCCCGCGGCGTCCCGCGGGGACTGACTGCTAGACAGACGAGCCCCACGGCCGCAGGTCACGTGCGGAACAGAACGTGCGCCAAAAACGATGCTGTCAAGAAATGACCGGTTCGGGAACTCGGGTTGGAGGGAGGATCGACTCATGAACGGCAATCCACGTGACCGCTCTCTGGCGCTTCTTGGCGGCCTTGGCCTGGGTGCGCTGCTCATGTACCTCTTCGACCCCGACCGCGGCAAACGCCGCCGGCACATGGTCCGGGACAAGGCCGTCCGCGCCCTCCACGTCTCGGGCGACGCCCTCGACGCCACCGGGCGCGACCTCCGGAACCGCGCGCAGGGCGCGGCGGCCGAGCTGCGAGCGCGCACCAGGAAGGACGAGCCAGGCGACGAGGTGATCGTGCAGCGCGTCCGGGCCGAGCTCGGACGAACCGTCGCACACCCGAGCTCGGTCATCGCCACGTCGGAGAACGGCATCGTCACCCTCAGCGGGCCCATCCTCGCCCGTGAAGCAGACCGGCTGCTTGCCGCCGTGAAGCGCGTGCGCTCCGTGCGTGACGTCGTGGATCAGCTGGATCGGCGCGAGGACGCGGGTCACGTTCCCGGGCTCCAGGGCGGCACCGAACGGACCGGTGACAGGATGGAGCTGCTTCAGGAGAACTGGGCGCCCGCGGCGCGGCTCTTCACCGGCCTCGCCGGCGGCGCCGTTGCGCTCTACGGTGCGCGGCGGCGCGGCATGGTCGGCGCCGCGCTCGGCGCGGCGGGTGCCGCACTGCTGGCGCGGAGCGCGACCAACGTGGAGGTTCGCCGGCTCGTCGGCGCCGGCGGTGGAGGTCGCGCCGTCGAGATCCAGAAGACGATCACGCTCGAGCTGCCGGTCGAACAGGTTTACACGTTCTTCACGGACTACGAGAACTTCCCGCAGTTCATGTCCCACGTGCGAGAGGTGCGCGACCTCGGCGATGGACGCTCACACTGGGTGGTGGACGGCGTCGCCGGCGTCCCGGTGGAGTGGGATGCGGTGATCACGCGCGCCGAGGAGCATCGCGAGCTCTCGTGGAAGAGCACCGACCAATCGGCCGTGCAGCACGCCGGGACCATGCGGTTCGAGCCGACGCAGACCGGCGGAACGAGAGTGGACATCAAGATGTGGTACAATCCGCCCGCCGGGGCCGCGGGCCACGCGGTGTCCAAGCTCTTCCGCGTCGATCCCAAGAAGCAGATGGACGACGATCTGGCGCGAGTGAAGACCGCCCTGGAGACCGGCACGCCGCCCCACGACGCCGCCGCGCTGCGCCCCTAGCTCGTCTTCAGCCAGCAGCGCAGCTCCTCGGCGACGCTCCAGGCCTGCGCGATGCACCCACGCGGGCTGTAAGGGGGCTCGGCGTCGAAGATCTCGGCGATCGTACCGACGCCGAACTCGCTGAGGTGATCGATCAGACCCTCGAGGTAGCGGCGCGCTCCGGCTTTGTCGTCCGGGTGCACCTTGAGCCATGCATCGATCCAGGGACCGACCAGCCACGCCCACACCGTCCCCTGGTGGTACGCCGCGTCCCGCGCACGGATGTCGCCGTAGTACTTCGATGCGTAGTTGGGGCTTCCCGGAGCGAGCGAGCGCAGCCCCACCGGCGTCACCAGTCTCTCCTCGACGACCTCGAGCACACTGCCCCAGCGCTCGCGGTCGAGCGCCGGGTTCGGTAGCGAGATCGCAAAGAGCTGATTGGGGCGACACTCGGTGCTGTCTCCGGACGGACCATCGACGACGTCGTAGAGGTACCCGCCCGCGTCGTACCAGAACCGCTCGTTGAAGGAGCGGCGCACGCGCGCGGTGAGCGCGCCGATCGGCGCTGCCTCCTCCGGACCGCGCTCGTCACGAATCCAGCGCTCCAGCAGGCAGAGGGCGTTGTACCAGAGCGCATTGATCTCCACCGCCTTGCCGGCGCGCGGCGTCACCACCCAGTCGCCGACCTTCGCATCCATCCACGTGAGCTGATAGCCGTCCGCCCCCTGACTGATCAGTCCATCGGCCGGATCGACGCCGATACCGAAGCGTGTCCCATTCACGTGGTGGTCGAAGATCTCGATCAGGATGGGCAACAGCACTCTGAGGGTGGCGCGATGCTCGGTGACCGTGACGAAGCGATCCACGGCGTGGAAGAACCAGAGCGTCGCGTCCGCCGTGTGGTACAGCCCCTCGTCGCTTCCATCGGGAAAGAGGTTCGGGATGAGCCCGTCGCGCATGTAGTACGCGAAGGCGCGGAGGATCGCGCCCGCTTCGCGATGACGTCCGGTGGCCAGCGTCAGCCCCTCGAGCGCGATCATCGTGTCCCGTCCCCAGTCGGTGAACCAATGGTAGCCCGCGATGATCGTGCGAATCTCGTCGCCGACGGCCCAGGCGCGCGCGCTGTCGGCGATGCGCCCGGCCGGCATGATCACGAACTGATCGGCCGCGAGCACGAGCTCTGCCGCCGGGCCTTCGCGCAACACCGGATGCGCGGTCGCTACGAGCCGGCGCCGCCGCTCGCGCTCCGACGACATCGCCATCTCCGGCGTGAGCGCGGCCATGACCTCCGGCTTCTCGGTCGACGCGACGAGCGCGGCAGGGCGATCGGGGGCCAGGTCGAGCACGAAGGAGCCCGGGCTCCAGAGGCTCCCGGTGAACTCGTAGCCGCGCGCCCCCTCCAGGCGATACACCACCTCGCCAGTTTCGCGCTCATCGGTGCGGAACCCGATGCCGCCGGCGTACAGCATCAGCCGGAGCGGCGGGATGTGGTCCGCACCGGTGATCTGGTAGTAGTGCTCCTCGATGGTGAAGCGATACCGTTCGCGCGCGCCCGCGCCCACCGGTGCTTCGTAGGCACGGAAGTGCACGGCCGGGCAGAGATCGAGCCGCGCCGCGCCCGTGCCCCGGAGCAGGCGGTAGAGCACGAAGACGGTATTCTGCCGGTGTGGCATCAGCACGCGCTTCTCCAACAGGTGCGTGCCTAACGAGTACTCCCACACCGGCAGCCCGCCCTCGAGCCGGAACGCGCTCAGACCGCTCAGCTGTCGCTCGTCGAACGCGGTCCCCGCCCGCTCCTCCGCCCCGAGCCGGACGTCGGTGCCGTCGGGAAGAACGACCCGCTCCATCAGATGGTTGAGCATCACGGTGCGGCCGAGCGGATTGGGAAGGGCGGCGACCAGCAGCCCGTGATAGCGGCGCGTGATCACACCGGCGATCGTCGCCGAGGCGTAGCCACCGAGGCCGTTCGTGACCAACCACTCGCGCGTCAGCCGCGAATCGACCGCGGCCGGGCCCGACTGCGCTATCGGAACGCGGCGGACGATCTCCTCAATCATCCCCGATGGGCTGGGCCCGCGCGGCGAGCACGACGGCTGATTCGGCGGGGATGCACCACGTTCCCTCCTCGGTCTCCAGGGGTGGGGTTCCGACGCCGCCGTACCGCTGGTCCTCCGACGACCACATCAGCTCCCACCGTCCGCCGCGCGGAGGAGCGAGCAGCGGCTCGGCGATCGACTCGAAGGGGAGCGCGGGGCCAAGATTCACGATGAGCAGCCGGTCCTTTTCACCGGCGCCGAAATAGCGGAGCAGGAAACCGCTGGTCGCCAGCACCGCTCCGTCGATACCACCGGCGCGTGGCGTGGCGAAGGTGGGATCGTCGCGTCTCAGCCGCAGCAGGTCGCGGTGCAGCGCGTACGCTTCCGCATGCGCGCGCCTTTCGTCGAAGCTCAGCTTGCACTGCTCGAACGTGTGTAGGTCGCCGGGATCGGGAAGCGTGGCGCGCGCCTCGAAGATGGCGATACTGGGGAACTGTGACAGGAACTCCGCGCGTCCTTTGCGCACCAGTCGCGCGAGCTCCGGTGTGTGGTCAGCAAAGTAGAGAAAGGGAGCCGAGGACGCGAACTCCTGTCCCTGGAACAGCAGCGGCGTCTGCGGGGCGAGAAGGAGGAGCGCCGTCATCGCCCGGTACCGCCCCGGGCTGGTGAGAGCGTGGAGCCTCTCACCACGCGCCGAGTTGGCGACCTGATCGTGATTCTGGAGGTAGTACACGAAGCGCGACGGCTCTACGGCAAGGGCCGGCGATCCGCGCCGCTTCTTCTGCCAGCCGTAGCGCTGTCCCTGAAAGAGAAAGCCGTACTTCACGGCGGAGAGGAGCTCCTGCGGCAGACCACGGTAGTCCTGGTAGTACGCCTCACGCTTGCCGGTGAGCGCCACACGCGCCGAATGGTGAAAGTCGTCGCTCCAGAGCGCGTCGAGTCCCCATCCACCATCGGACGTGGCGCGCAGGAGCTCCGTTCGCTGCGGCTCGTTCTCCCCCACGATGTACAGCGTGCGGCGCCGGGGCTCGGCGCGCAGGCGATCCGTCAATTCGGCCACGATGTGGCGCGGCGACGTGTCGAAGATGCTCTGCGTGGCATCCAGCCGGAGACCGTCGAGGTGGAACTCGTCGATCCAGTAGCGCGCGTTCGCCAGAAAGAATTCGCGCACCGGCCCGCAATGTTCACCATCGAAGTTGAGCGCCCGGCCCCATTCCGTCTGGTGTCGCGTGCTGAAGTAGTGATCGGAGAATCGCTCCAGGCAGTTCCCATCGGGTCCGAGGTGGTTGTACACGACGTCGAGGATCACGCCGAGCCCGGCGGCGTGTGCCTGATCGACGAATGCTCGCAGGTCATCGGGAGCGCCATAGAGCCGAGTCGGGGCGAAGAGCATGACGCCGTCGTATCCCCAGCCGAAGCGCCCCGGGAATTCCGCGACCGGCATCAGCTCGAGCAGCGTGATACCGCAGGCCGCGAGCTCTCGAAGCTCACGCGCCGCGGCTGCCCAGCTGCCCTCACGGGTGAAGGTTCCGGCGTGCATCTCGTAGACCACGCGACGCGCCGGCGGCACGCCGGACCACGCGGCGTCGGTCCACTCGAACGTCGATGGGTCTATGATCTGCGACGGACCATGCGGGCCGTGCGGCTGGAAGCGCGACGCGGGGTCCGGATGGCGATCGGCCGTGCCGTCGAGTCGGTAGCGATACAGTGAGCCCGCGAAGGCGTCGGCGCAGAGACCCGAGAAGTAGCCATGCTGCTCGCGCGCGAGCGCTGCGGAGGCCAGCACCTGGCCCTGCGGGCCCTCGATGACGACCTCGACGGTGCGGCACCTGGGGGCCCAGACACGGAAGAGTGCGCCCCCGCCCTCGGTGAGCTCGGCGCCGACAGGGAGACGGCGCTCGAGCGAAACGCGCGGGGCGGGGAAGTCAGGCCCCGCCCCGCGTGGTAAGCCGATCACGACAGCGCCCCTACTGCTCGACGCGCGATGAAGTATCGCTATTCGTCACCCTGCACCTCCGCTCCGCGCTGCGCGATCCACTCTTCCCGTTCCTCGGCGCCCACCCTCTCCGCACACCGCGTGCCGCGAGTCGCGTTGCTTGACGCGGGGACGATCGCGGACTAGCTCATCTTTCGAGCCGCTCCCAGTTTACCCGCCGGCCAAGCCGGCAACCTGGCGTGGTTCGTCCGTCAACTTCGCTCCAACAGGGGCCGAACAGCCCAAAGGAGGCGACATGATCCGATGGCTCTCTCGCGTCGTCGTTGCGCTGGTATTCGCGATACCGGCGATGGCGCACACCCAGACTCCCGCGACCGCTACCGATTCGGTGAAGAAAATTCGGGGGAACGCCGTACAGTACTCGCCCATCGAGGTGCCGGGGTTCACGACCGGGATGCAAATCGGTGTGCTCAGCGGCGATCCGGCGCAACCCGCTCCATACACGGTCCGGCTGAAGTTCCCCGCCGGCTACGCCTTCCCCGCGCACTTCCATCCGAATGCCGAGAACGTCACGGTGCTGTCCGGCCGCTTCTTCCTGGGAATGGGCGACAAGGTCGATCAGTCGGCGCTCCAACCGTACGCACCGGGTGACTATCTGCATATTCCAGCCCGGCATCCGCACTTCGGGCGCGTGGAGGGTGAGACCGTGATCCAGCTGCACGGCACGGGACCGTTCGAGATCATGCTCGCCCAACCCGCCGCGGGAGGCGGCGCGCCCGAGTAATCGCCGGAACATCGACCATGCTCCTCAAACGGTTCTACGACACGAAGCTCGCGCAGGCCAGCTACCTCGTCGGTTGCAGCGCGACCGGCGAGGCCCTGGTCATCGACGCGAATCGAGACATTGATCAGTACATCGAAGGCGCCGAAGTCGAGGGGTTGCGCATCGCGCACGTGACCGAGACGCACATCCACGCGGACTTCGTGTCGGGGAGCCGGGAGCTCGCCGCGCGCACGGGTGGCAAGCTGTACCTGTCGGCCGAAGGCGGCGCCGAGTGGCAATACAAGTTCGCCGGCGCCGCCGGAGCGACACTGCTCGAGGATCGCGACAGCTTTCACGTCGGCCGGGTGCGCCTCGAGGCGCTCCACACGCCCGGCCACACACCGGAGCATCTCTCGTTCGTGATCACCGACACGGCGGCCACCGAGCAGCCGATCGGCGTGTTCACGGGCGACTTCATCTTCGTCGGCGATGTGGGTCGGCCCGATCTGCTCGAGCGCGCGGTGAAGGTCACGGGAACGATGGAGAGTGCGGCGCGCACGCTGTTCCGTTCGCTCCAGGCATTCCGGCAGCTACCCGACTACCTCCAGCTGTGGCCCGCGCACGGCGCGGGCTCGGCGTGCGGAAAGTCACTCGGTGCCGTGCCTCAGACCACGCTCGGATACGAGCGGATCGCGAACTGGGCGTTCGCGATCACCGACGAGGAGGAGTTCGTGCGCGCCGTCCTGGCCGGACAGCCGGAGCCGCCGTCGTACTTCGCGCAGATGAAGCGCATCAACCGTGATGGCCCGCGGCTGCTCGGCGGACGCCTGCGTCCCGAGCGCGAGCCGGAGACCAGGCTGCGCGGTCTGGTGTCGAGCAACGCGGTGATCGTCGACACGAGGCCGGCCGCCGATTACGCGGCTGGACACCTGAAGGGCACGCTCAACATCCCGCTCAACAGATCATTCACGACCTGGGCCGGCTGGCTCCTGCCGTACGACCGCGATCTCTACCTCATCGTCGACCAGCACTGCTCGAGTTGTGTGGACGATGCCGTCCGCGACCTCGTGATGATCGGTCTCGATCGGGTCGTCGGTTATTTCGGGAGCGAGGTGCTCGACGGGTGGGTCGCCGAGGGCGGCACACTGGCCACGACATCGCAGATGACTGCTGACGAGCTGCGTCGGCGCATGCAGAAGGACGAAGTGCGCGTCATCGACGTGCGGGCAGCATCGGAATGGGAAGAGGCGAGCGTGCCGGGCGCCGAGAACATCCATCTCGGCGAGCTGGCGGGACGATTGGACGAGCTGTCGGCGGGGAAGCCCATCGTCGTCCACTGCCAGTCGGGTGGGCGCTCGGCGATCGCCGCCAGTCTGCTGGAGGCGCACGGTGTGGCCAACGTCCACAACCTCGTGGGTGGCGTCGTCGACTGGGAGCGCCGCGGACACCCGGTGGAGCGCAACGCGCCGGAGCACGCGAGCGCGAGCTAGTCTCGCTCGGCGTCCACGATCTCGATGTTACGTGTGGTGCTGAGCAGCGGACCGTCATTGCCCGCGACCGTGAGCTTCATGCGATAGCGCCCGCGCCGCAGCGACGAGAGGTTCACCGCCAGCGTCCGCGCGAAGGCGCTCGCGACGGAGGACGGGCCGTCCTGCCAGCGCATCTTCACGCGTGTCGGCCTGGCGGCCAACCCGATGGCCTCCACGGCGCGTCGCAGCGCCGGCCGGTCCACGGGCTCCACATCCAGCGTGGCGACGAGTGGCTCGATCGCCTGCGGTTGTCCGTACACCTCCCAGTAGAGTCCAACCGAGGATCCCTGATGGAGCTTGAGCGAGCCGAGCGCCGTCGGGAGCACCTCATCGAGCGTGGTGGGAAGCTCGCCCCGCGGCTGGAAGAGGAGGAGCTCGGAGAGACGGAGCGCGTCACCCGTCGACGATGCGTGGACGGCGTATCGGGCGCGCGCCGCGGCGCGCCGCGCCTCGGACACGACCTCGAGACTGAAGAGCAGCGGCCGGTCGGGCGCCATCGCGACCAGGGCTCCACCGCCAACTACGGAGTCCAGTCGCGTCATGATGCGAACCTCAGGATCACGCGCGCTCACGATGAGTCCCGCCGTCAGCGGCGCGCCGGCGAGCGCGGTATCTCGCGACACGTCGTACGCCGCGACGATCAGCAGCGAGTCGCCGCGACGAAAGAGCGCCGCCTGGTGTTCGAGGGGCGCGAAATGGCTGGCGTATGACGGCGCGTATCGGTGGCGCGGACGGTCGGCGTCGAAGTCCCAGTCGCCGGCGGACGCGCGGAGCGGCTGGTCGATCGCACCCGGGGACGGCAGAAAGTAGAAGCTGGGCGACGGCTCGTGGCCGATCGTGCTCGGACCATTCAGCGACGTCGTCGAGGGACGCTCGCGCGACCACCGCGTAGGCCATCCGTAGCGAATACGGAGCTCCAGGAGATCGTTGCCCCATCGCAGCGAGTGCGTGGTCCGCGATCGCTCCTCGATGCGCGCCGTCGTGATGCGCGCGAAGTGCTCCGAGCGAACGTCGTTGCCTGGAACGAGGTGCAGCGGCTGCGCCAGCCACCAGAACCGGTTCTCCATATCCTCGCGCTCGACGCAGCTGGATTCCTCGTAGCGCTCGTGGATGGGGTCTTCGAGCAGGAGCGAGATGTCGTTCCACGCGCAGCGCTCCTGCTCGGGCATGTCGGCGAGCGCCGCGTCGTATGCGGCATTCGCGCCCGCGAAATCGCCGGCGGTGTGCAGGGCCAGTCCTTGCAGTGCCCGGCACCACCATGTTTCGGCAGCGCAGGTACGGGCGGCGGCCAGCGCCTCGACCGATCGCTCCTGTTCGACGAGATAGCGCACGCGCTGGCCGGCGATCCAGGCATCGCCCGAGAGCGAGGCGGCGGCGCGATCGAGCACCGCAATGAGCGAGTCGCGGGCGACGCGGATGCGGTGGGGCTCGGGCGGCGGCTGGTCCGCTCCCTCGTCGTGCCAAAAGCAGAAGCGGCCGATGACCTCGTCGCAGCGCGGTCTGCCGTAGCCGAACGAGAGCGGGAGGTGCTGCACGCGGTAGCGCTCGAAGCGGGCCTGCGCGTCCTGTGCCCGGCGCAGCACCTCGCTGGAGTCCTTGCCCTGCGCCCAAAGCGGTCGAACCGCAACGGGTGGCGCGACCATTGAGAGGTACGCCGCGAGCGCGAGCAGCAACGATGCACGGGGCGGTGATGCCATCACCCACTCACAGCTCTGTCGTCAGTCCGTTCGCCTTTATTTCTCGAAGGTCAGCGTCACCGTGGGTGGACCACTGAGCCCGAGCGCTGTCGCCGGGACGCTAAACGAGAGGATGTCGCCGTTCCGCGTACCGGAGTACATGAGGCCGGGCGATGTCGTGGACGTGAAGCTCACCGTCATCCCGCTCTCGGCCGTCGATCCGGCATCGGCAAAGAGAACCTCCGGCGCGCCGCCGGTCTCTCCCTCGACGCTACCGTCGTAGCTCCCGTTCGCGGCGATGGTGATCTCGCCCGACTCCACGACCACGTTAGGGTTCGTACCAGGAACAGTGAAGGGGAGCGGGAACCCATTGATCGACGTCAGCACGTAGACGCCTTCCAGCGGAGTTGGCGCGATCACGTCATCGTCGTCGCAGGCGGCCAGTCCCAGCGCGCTCACGACCAGGAGCGTGGCGACGGCGGCGCGAGACCGGTGACCGAAACGACCGGAGATCACGGGCGACATGGGCGGCTACCTCCCGAGGAAAAAGCGGGCGATCAGACGTTGCGCGAGCGAGCTGCGCCACGCCCCGGCGAGCACCGAGAAGCTCGCGTCGCGCAGACCCCGGCGCAGCCACGCGCGCCCCAGAAGGTCGTGCTGGCGCTTGCTTCGCAGCCACGCGCCGGTCTTGGGAGCAGGCGCGTTCGGCTCCAGTATCTGCCGCGCGACTTCCTCCCCGGTCACCAGGGCGGGGTAGATCCCCTCCGCGGTGAGTCCCGACGGACACCCCGCCGCATCGCCGACCAGGTGCACGTTCCCAGGGAAGTGCAGTCCGACGAACGACACCTCGATCGTCGCGCCCTCGTAGGGCGTCCCGCCCGGATCGATGCCCAACTCCTGGAGGCGCCGCTGCAGGTATGGCCGGATCGTCGCCGGCGGAACGAGTGCCTTGGGCGCGCCGGCGCCCACGCACACGTACGCCGAGTGCGGAAAGATCCAGAAGTATCCGCTCGCCAGATGTGCGGAATCGAAGGAAACGGTGAGCTGATCCATGCGGACGCCCGGGATGTTGAACTCCGCGGCGAAGTAGTCACGCGGCGACGCGATGCCGAGCGCTCGTCGCACCGCCGACGTCGAGCCGTCCGCTCCAATGAGGTGCGTGAACCGGATTCGGGTGCCGTGCACGCTCACGGTACGGCCCGTGAGATCGATCTCGCTCGCGGGAGACTCGACCCGGATCTCGGCGCCGGCCGCGCGTGTCCATCGCGCCTGCAGCGCGCCGAGCGTGCGGCGCGCTACCGTGCGCACCATTCCATTCGCGGCTTCCAGGGGATGCGCGCCTTCATCCTTGAAGCTGCCGTGCGCGATGAGTGAGAGCCCCGTATCGCCCGGTAGGCCCAGCGCCTCGAGATCGCGCACCGCCTTGGCGGTGAGGCCACCACCGCAGGTCTTGGGTCCGACCTCCGCGTTGCGCTCGAGCACCAGCACCTCGCGGCCGGCCTCGGCGAGCACCTGGGCGGCGCGCAAGCCGGCCGGGCCGGCGCCGATCACCAGATGCTCGACGTGCTCCACAGCGGTCAGCGCTGGCCGAGGTGCAACTTCACTCCCAGCTGCAGTTGATACGCGCCGGCCGGACCGGCTGCGGGGCTACCGATCATCGCCGGCGCGGCCGCGCGTCGCACAGCGGTATGCGGCGTCACGTTCAGCGCCCGCTGAGCGCGCCGCGCGTACAGGTACGATTCGAGCGCCCCCACCAGCGTGACCGCTGCCGCGGCGGCGATGCCGACCGCTACGTTCGGATATTCCTTGGCGCTCCGGACTTCCTCGTAGGGGTTGCCGAACGGGTCCTCGAACTGAACCGTGCGCGTGATGTCCTCACTCTTCGCGGCGTACGCGGCCGCGCCGGCGACGCCCGCGATCACCAGCAAGCCTAACGCGGGACGCCGAGTGTAGATCTGGCCCAATCCGGGAACCAGCAGCCCGCGCGTGAAGGCCGTCCCGGGCTCCAGGCTTGCGCGGCGCAAGTTGTCGATGCGGTCGCGCACCGCCGCGCGATCGCCGGCCGTGGGATCGCGCTCGAGATAGCGCTCCAGGTCACGCGCTGCCTCGTCCGGCTCGCCCTGCCGCAGGTACACCACCGCCCGATTGTAGTAGGCGTCGCTCCAGTTCGGCGCCTGACGAATCGCGGCGCTGAACGCGTTCTCGGCGTCGCGCATCCGACCGCGATCGTAGTGATCGAGTCCGTTGCGGAACTGGATCACGGCCTGGTCGGAGCGGATGCTGGCCGACGACGGGGCGAGCGCCACGATGCGGTCGCGCACCTCGGCCGAGTCGGACGCGGCTGGATTGAGCGCCAGGTACCGGCACAGCTCGCGCACCGCGTCGGCACTCTCACCGAGGGCCTCGTGAGAGCGCGCGAGGTGATACGCGATACCGGCATGCCGAGGATCGAGCGCGGCAGCGCGGCGAAACAGATCGCGGGCCGCGCCATGATCGCCGCTGATCGCTTCCTGCTGTCCCAACGCGTACAACGACTGCGCCTCGCGCGCCTTCTGCGCCGACGCCGGAGGGAGCGCTGTCTGTGCGCGGCACGCCGCCGCGGCCTGACCGGGTACCTCACGCTTGAGCGCCATCGCCTGTGCGTTCGCCTCCCTGCCGGCGATGGCAAGGAACGCCAGGGCCATCAAGGGAACGGCGCGAACACGCGTCCTGGTCATCGTTATCCTCCTACCGTGGGCGCAGGCTCGGACGGCGCAGCCCGGCCTCCCAGCAGCTGCACCGTAACGTTCGCCGTTCCCGTCACGCCTTCCACGTTGGCGGTGATGACGGCCGTGCCAATGAGCAACGCATTGACCACGCCACTTTGATTGACGCTGGCCACCAGCGGATTACTGCTCGACCACGCGACGGTGCGACCACTGAGCGGTGCCCCGCTTTGCGAGCGCGGCGTCGCCGTGAGCTGCCGCGAGCCACCGAGCCCCAGCGTCACGGCGTCGGGCGAAACAGTCACGGTAGCCACCGGCACCGGCCGCACGGTGATCGCCGACGTCCCGCTCTTGCCGCCATGCGCCGCCGTGATCGTCGCGGTACCCGGTGTGACGCCCGTCACGACACCATTGTTGACCGTCGCGATCGCGGCACTGCTCGTCGCCCACGTGACCGCCGCCCCGCTGATCAGCTTGTTCTCGATGTCGCGCACGGTCGCCGTGAGCGTGATCGTCTGCCCGACGATGACACTGCCGACATCCGGAGTCACCGTCACGCTACCGGTCGGGACCGGGGTCACCGTGATCGCCGATGTTCCGCTCCGACCGCCGCTCGTCGCCGTGATCGTCGCGGTGCCGGATGCGACGCCGGTCACCAACCCCGACGTGCTCACGGTGGCCACGTTGCTGTTGCTGGATGACCACGTCACGGCCTGTCCCGTCATCACCTCGCCCTGCGTGTTGCGAACGGTGGCCGTGAGCTGCGTCGTGCGGCCGATGAACACCGTCGCGCTGGTGGGGTCCACGCTCACGCTGCCCACGGGGAACGGATTGACGGTCACGGTCGCCGTCCCCTCCACACCTTGCGCCGTGGCCGTGATGGTCGCCGACCCCGGAAGGAGTGCCGTCACGAGGCCGCTGTTGCTGACCGTGGCGATGAGCGCGTTGCTCGTCGTCCAGGTTATCGTCCGCCCGGTGAGGACGTTACCCGAGCCGTCGCGAACCGTCGCCGTGAGCTGTCGCGTCTGCGTGGGGTTGAGCGTCACGCTGCTCGGTTCCACGGTCACCGATCCGACAGGGACGGGATTCACGGTGATCTGGGCCGTCCCGCTGCGGCCGCCGCTGGTTGCGGTGATGGTGGCCGAGCCGGGGCTGACGCCCGCGACGACGCCGGCGTTGGTCACGGTTGCCACCGTGCCGTTGTTGGTGCTCCAGACGACGGTCGCGCCGCTCACCACGTTCCCCTGACCATCGCGCACGGTCGCCGCCAGCTGCGTGGTCTGGCCAACGATCAGAGTGGCGGTCGGCGGCTGGATGGTCACGGTGCCGACACCGACGGGCGTCACGGTGATGGTTGCGGTCCCACTGCGCCCGCCGCTCGACCCGGTGATCGTGGCCGTGCCGGCCGCGACGCCCGTGACGACACCGGATGTGTTTATGGCCGCGACGTTCGCGTTGCTCGAGCTCCACGTGACCGATGCGCCGTTCACGACCTGATTGTTCGCGTCGCGCACGGTGGCGGAGAGCTGCACGGTCTTCCCGATCTCGACGCTCGCGCTTGGCGGCGAGACGGTGACGCTGGCGATCGGCACCGACGTCACCCGCACCGTCGCCGAGCCGATCTTCCCTTCGCTGGCGGCCGAGATCGTGACCGTCCCCGCGCTGACGCCGCTGACGCGACCCGACTCATCCACGGTGGCCACGGTGGCATTGCTGGTGGTCCACACGAAGGCGCGGCCGCTCAGCTCGTTGTTGCTCGCGTCGAGCGCCACGGCGCGGAGCTGCACCGCCGTGCCCACGCGGGTGTCTGCCTCGTTAGGCAGGACGACCACGCTGTTGACCCTCGCCAGCGCCACGGTGACCGTCGAGATGCCCGACTCGCCGCCGGCGCTGGCGGCGATCTGTGCCGTGCCCAGGCTGTGCGCCGTCACCAGGCCGGTGGACGAGACCGTCGCCACGTCGGCGTTGCTCGTCGTCCAGACGAGCGTGCGCCCCTCCATGACGTTGCCCTGCTCATCCTTCACCGTGGCACTCAGCGGCAGCGCCGCCCCCACGCCCAGCTGGGCTTCGGGTGGCGTCACCTCGATCGATCCAACCGGCGACACCGCCGTGGGCTCGTCACTGCAGCCCGACGCCAGCAGTCCCGACAGTGCAACGGCGATCAGCGTGGCGCGATCCATCGTACTCATATGGATGCTGCCTCCTCCGATGGCGTTCGTACGAGCTGCGACCCACGGGTCCTACTCACGCGCCTCTCCGGCGCGAACGGGTCTCGCTCGGTGCGCGCGCGTGCCATCGCCCAGCTGCCCATCCACGTTGTAACCCCAGCAGTAGCTCTCACCCGATCGGCTGGTGCCGCACGTATGCGCACCACTCGCATCGAGGCCGGCGAAGGTCACGTCACCGCGCACCTTCACTGGAGTCGCACGGTCAATCGTCGTGCCATCGCCGAGTTGGCCGTACGCATTTCTTCCCCAGCAGTAGGCTTCACCACCTCGCGTGAGCGCACAGGTGTGTGTACTGCCGGCAGTTATGGCGGTAAACGTACGTGCCCCCTCGACGCGAACGGGCGTCCGGTGATCCTGTCCGCTGCCGTCACCGAGCTGGCCGCTGGTGTTCCGCCCCCAGCAGTACGCCTCACCCCCCGCGGCGAGGGCACAGGTGTGTGCGCTGCCGGCGGTGATCGCCGTATACCGTCGGCCCCCTTCGACCGCGGTGGGAATCGCGCGGTCGAGCGTGTTGCCCGTGCCCAGCTGTCCGGAGGTGTTCTGCCCCCAGCACATGGCGCTGCCGCTCGTCGTGATCGCGCAGCTGTGATGCCAACCCACTGTCAGGTCGCTGAACTGCGTCCCTCCGGCGACGCTCGTCGGAGTCGCGCGTCCGCTCTGCCGGCCGTTGCCGAGCTGCCCGCTGCCGTTGGCGCCCCAGCAGTAGGCATCGCCGCCGGTCGCCAGTGCGCAGGTGTGCGCCAGGCCGGCGCGCACCACCCGGTAACGGCGATCGCCCGAGACGAGAGTCGGTGCGCTGCGCGGGCCGCCGCCACCATCGCCGAGCTGACCCTGATCATTGGCACCCCAGCAGTGCACGACACCTCCCTGGGCCACCGCGCACGAGTGCGCCAGGCCCGCCGCGACACTCGTTAGGCGGAGGTCCGACGCGATACGCACCGGCCGCGTCCGCGTGCCGCCGCCGGCGACGCCCAGCTGGCCACGATCGTTGCTGCCCCAGCAGAAGGCGTCGCCGCCACGCGTCAGCAGACAGGTGTGCGTGCCGCCGGCCACGATCGACACCGCATCGCTCGAGGCGTCACCCGCGGACGGTGCCGGTGCGGTCGCTGCCGTCTCCACCGGAACGCTCGGGCGCACCGGAGCCGGCTGGAGGAGCGGGGGCGCCACCTGCGG
>DATFFQ010000086.1:0-5879 GCA_035249955.1 Gemmatimonadaceae bacterium | reverse complement strand
TGCGACATGGTGCCCGCCAACGACGATCGAGCACTGTCGAGCCGCGCGATGTTCTCGGTGGCGAGCTGGCGCGCGCCGTCCACCTGCTCCTGGATGAACTGCCGCACGCTGGCGCGGCTGGCATCCAGCACTGCGATCATGCGAGTGAGCGAATCCTGCGTCGCCTGGAGGCGAGCGGCGACCTGTGCCAACCCGGAGTTCCCTTCGCCGATCAGGAAGTGCAGGCGCTGCATCGCGGCGATCTTGGCGGCTTGCGCATCGGCCTGCTCCTGCACCCGGTAGCGGGCAACGGCCACCATCATGTCGGCCGCGCGCAACCGGTCGGCGGACCGAATGAACATCGCCGCCGTGTCCGGATTCCCCGCCGCGTACACCACGCGCCGTGGGAATCCGCCAAGGGCCGGCGCGAGGGCCTGGAGCCTGGTTTCCACATCGGCCACGGTGATCACCTCGGGCGCGGCGCCCGCCGGCGGAGCCGGAGGCGGCGATCCCGTGTACACGGCCAGCAACGCATCCCGGAACGTGCCCGAGCTGTCGGCCAGCGCGATGGCTTTTCCCGCCTGCGGATCGCGCGTGAAGAGCACCCCGGCGGCCCTGGCGGCCACCAGCGCGCGCGCGGCACCGCCCAGCGCCGTACTCGATGCGGCCTCCAGCGAGCGCGCCTCGGCGGTGATCGAGTCGGCGACGAGATCGAAGTACCGGTTGGCTTCGTCGATCCGACCCGCCTCGAGCATCACCTGCCCGGCCATCACGCGCGCCTCATCGCGCTCCACCATATACGGGTATCGCGAGGCGAACGAGGCGAAGGCCGCGCCGGCGCTGTCCACCTGTCGGCCGCGATAGAGCGCCCATGCTCGCGTCAACAGCGCCTGCGGCGCCAGCCCGCTCGTTTCGGGGATCTCCGCCGCCGTTGCCGCCGCCACATCGTACTGGCCGCTCTGGTGCGCCAGCTCGGCGGCGGTGAGCCGGGCCTGGTCGGCGAGCTCTCCGGTCGCCGATCCCGCCATGGCGCGAAGGGCCTCGAGCGCCGCGGCGGCCTGGAGCGTGTCACCCTGCAGCATCGCGACCGCATCCATGTACTGCGCGTACGGCGCGAGCGCGCCGCCCGCCTGACGCGCCGCCGCGAAGGACGCGCGCGCCGCCTGAAAATTGCGCGCGTGATAGTGGCTGAGCCCGGCGATGAGCGACGACAGTGCCCGGTCACCCGCCGCCCCTACGCTGCCCGCGAGCTCCTGCGCGCGATCATACTCACTGCGGCGATAGGCATCGAGCATGAGCTGCGACCCGAGCAGCGGCGCGAATCGCGCCGTGCGGGAGCCGCCGAGCGCCTGCTGCGCCGACGCCTGGAACGCCTCGCTCATCCCCAGGTGATACTGCGCCTGCGAGAGGAGAAAGATGAGATCCTCGCGCCATGTCGCCGGCGCCGCGCTGTCCCCCAACGGCGCCGAGCGGAGCCACTCGAGCCGGTTGAGCGCCGACAGCAGGCGGTCGTTCGCGAGCTCGAACAGGGCGATGCGCAGCTCGCTCTCGATGCCGCGCGCCTGGTCTGGCGCGGGCACGAGCGCCGTGTCGGGCGCGATGCGCGCCGCGGAGTCGGTGATCGTCAACGTGCGCATGCGCCGGGCGGTATCGGTCACGACCGGCGGTTGCTGCGCGAACACGGGCGCCGCCAGAATCAGCAGCGCAAGCATCCCGGAACCGGGAAATATCGTCACGATCCTCGTCGCTCTGGTCAGAACGGCGTCGTGCCCTTGCTCGTCCACGTCGATGGAACGAGCTGGCCGTTGCGCACGAGGAACTGTACGTACGTGACCGTTTCCCCGGGCGCCGTGATATCCAGAGACCCCACCACCGGCTGCCCATTCACCGTCACCTGCAGTCGTACGGTGTGATTGGTGGGCAGCACATCCGCCCGGTAGAGCTGATCCACCGCGCCCATCTGGAGCGCGCTGTTGGCGCCCGCCGAATAGGTGCGATTGGTGACGACGGCACTGTTCACCGCCAGCTCGGCCGTCTGCATCACCTGCGACTGTGTGGAATCGGCGCGCAGGAGCACCACGAGCACGGCACCGGTGCGCCGACGAACCGCATCACCCAGGGCACGCATCCGGTCGCGCTGGGCAACCATCTCGTCCTGCGCCAGGGTGAGCATGGAATCGAGCTCCTGAAGCGCCGCCTGCTCGCGGCTCATGAGCAGCTGTTGCGCGCGCTCGCGCATGGTGAGAGCGAGCGCATTGTCGACGCGCGCCTGGAGCCGCACGCGCTCGCTGCGCAGCTCACTCAGCTGCTGCTCCGTGGCCTCCAGCTCCCGGAGGAGCTGCGCCCGCCGCGCCTGGAAGTCCCGCTGCTGCGGCGACGGCTCTCCTTCCTGCGACTGGACGGCGACGGGAGCCAGCGCCAGCAGGGGAACAATGATCCACCGCGATCGCAGTATGCTCATGATGACCGGTCTCATTGGGAGAGCCTGATGACCTATCGGGGCGGACGCGCCGGCGGTTGCGACTCGGGACGTCGCTGTTCCTCCAGCCGGCGTATGCGCTCCTCCAGTTGACGGAGTGCTTCACGCTCCGCCCGCAACTGCGCTTCGGCTTCGGCCCGGCGCTGCTCGAGTTCGAGCAGGTTCTGTGCCTCGTAGCGATCGATCTCGGCCTGAAGCGCGGCGATCCTGTTCCGTCGCTGTTCGAGCTCGGCCAGCAGCGTCTCGCGCTGGCGCTCCAGATTCTCCACCCGCTGCCGAAGTATGTCGGGCCTGAAGAGCGCCAGGACGTTGCTCTGCCAGCCGATTGCGACGACGAACCTCTCATCATTGTAAGGAACGGCGCCCGACAACGGGATGTCTGGTCCGGAGTTCCCGAGCCCGGTCACGTAGAAGCTGGCGCGCACCCCGCGGTGCTCGACGCCCGCTCCCAGGTTGATCTCCCAGGCGTTGTGCTCGGCCAGGAACGAAAGGCTCGTCGCCGGCCCAGGCATGAAGTCAACCTTGACACCCCCGAACAGGCCACCTGTTCCGCTCGTCGAATAGGCGTCGCCCAGCCCGCCATCATCCTCGAACAACCCGTTCCCGTAGCCTACCGAGAAGCTGAAGTTCACGTTGGGACCATTCGTCATCACCTCGTTCAGCCCGAACGACTTCGTGACGACGCCGAAGAACGAGTTGCCGGTGTCGAAGTCTTGATGGAACGGATCGGCGACGTGTATGCGGCCGGGACCGTTCGGATCCTGCGCCAGCTCGTAGCCCAGGCCGAACCGGTCGATCTGATCGTACTTGGTCACGTTACGCACACCGACGGCGATGCTGGGCACCCATCCAGCGATCCCGGGACGCCCGCGAAATTGCTCCTCGTCGACGATCAGGGCGTGACCGAAGAACCCGTACTCGGGGTTGTTCGAGTAGAGCGCGACTCCCGCTTCCACGCGGCCGAAGAACGAGAACGACAGCTGACCATGATCGTTGAGGTTGGACAGACTCGTCTCGAGCGACTGCCCCGTATACGAGACGGCGAAGTCTCCCGTGAGCGGCGACACCCACGCCACGGGGATGTCGATGAGCCCCGAGCCCCAGTAGAGCGTCTGGGGATAGCGCGTCTGAGCGTCCGCCGCGTTCACGACGGCGAGTGCGGCCGCGGACACTGCGACGCATCGAGCGATCATCCGCATCGGTCTCTGTCCTCTAGTACTGGGGCGGGGTGGTGCCGCCGCTCGGCGGTGGCGGTTGTTGCTGCTGCTGGCGTTGCTGCTCGAGTTGGCGAAGCCGCTCTTCGGCGCGCCGGATGGCCTCCCGCTCCTCTTCCAGCTGTCGCAGCAGCTGCTCGCGCCGCCTGGCAACCTGGGCCAGCTCGCCCTCCTGTGCCGTCCCCAGCGATTCCTCGAGCTCGGCGATTCGGCGCTCGCGCTGGCTGATCTCGGCGCGGAGCCGTCGTGCTTCCCGCTCCAGCTCGGTGGCCCTCGTGCGAAGGAGGTTGCCGCTCGCGATCCCGCGGATGTTGCTGGTGAAGCCCAGCGAGATGTTGAACTTCGTGAAGTTGTACGTGCCCTGGAGCGGCCCGTCGTCCTTTCCACCCTCCTCGAGCTCGGTGACGTACAGCCCGAGCGTCACCCCTCTCCAATCGGCCACGGCGCCCAGGTTCCAATCCCAACCATCGTTTTCGGCCATCACCGTCAGCGCCGTGTTCTCGCTGACGCGGCCCACTACGCGCGCGCCGAGGAACAAGCCTTCCGCGATCTGTCCGCTCTTGTTGTAGAGCTCGCCCAGGTCGCCATCCTCCTTGAACAGCCCATTACCCCATCCAACAGTGGCGCTGGCCAGCGCGCCCATGACACCGAACTCCTTGGTGACCACGGCGTAGAAGGTGGGCGCGGTGTCGAAGTTCTCGTAGATCCCCGGAACGGCACGGGTGCAGCCGGACGGCGTGCAGGCGACGTCGTGACCGATGAGGAAGCGGTCCTCGTGCGGATAGTGACCCAGGTTCCGAACGCCGACCGCGACGGCAGGAAGCGCGGCGTACTCGTTGTCCCTCAGGAGTAACGCCTGCGCGAAGATGCCCCAGTCGACGTTGTTACTGTAGGCGGCCGCACCGATGGAGAAGCGGCCCAGCCAGTGCGAGTCGATCGACGCGTTCGTGTTCCACTTCTGGCCGAACGGCAAATCGGAGCCGTCGGCGCCGAACGGCCCTTTGGCGGAGGTGTTGAGCCAGATCTCGGCGTTGTTGGGGGAGACCCAGGCGACCGGTATGTTGATGAGGCCGGTGCCGAACTGCAGCGTGGCGGGATACGGTTCGCGCTGCTCCTGTGCCTCGAGACTCGTGAGAAGGCACGCGGAGGCAACAAGTGCGCGGCAGATGAGAGGCACGCGCGACCGCATCACTCGCATCGATCCTCCAGGCTCACGGTTGAAGAAGGGGACTCGTACGCATACGGGCTCGCGGACCTGTATCTGATTCAGGTCCCATCCCCTTCGACACACGAAGGTCTCGAAAGTCACCCTCCATGCCGAACCGTGCCGAGGAGCGCCCAGCGCGTCAAACCGCGGCCGGCGCAAGAGATGTGCCCTCTCTCGCTTGACACGAGCGCACCAGCCCCGCTACTGTCGACTCTACTATCCTGCCTACCGTGCTCCAGCATAGGCACCGCCGGCGCAGACGGGGCGAAATCTACCCGCGGGTACTACGCCCGCAACCGTAGCGAAGTCACGGCGGCCAGCGGCTCCACACATGCTTCAACTCAAACGGTTTGTAACCTGCATCACGTTCGCCACCCTCGCGCTCGGGTGCGGATCGTCCGAGGCGGCGCGCAGTGGCTCGAGCGCGGCGCCGGATTCTACCGCCAAGGGTGCTGAAAGTCCTGGGGCGGCATCCGATCCGCTCCTCGCTGCCGTCGACCGCGCGCGCATTCAGGGGAGCGAATCAGCGCCACTGTGGGTGGTGGAGATCAGCGATTTTCAGTGCCCCTACTGCAAGCAGTGGCACGACAGCACGTATCCGGTGCTCAAGCGCGAGTTCATCGAGACCGGCAAGATTCGCTTCGCCTACGTGAATCTCCCGCTACAAACCCACCAGCATGCATGGCCTGCGGCGGAGGCGGCCATGTGTGCCGGCGCGCAGGGGAAGTTCTGGGAGATGCACGATGTCATCTTCGACACCCAGGACCAGTGGAGCTCCTTGCCGAGCTCGGCAGCGCTGTTCGATTCGCTCGCGATGTCGGTGCGGCTCGACATGCCCCGTTTTCGTGAATGCCTGTCGTCGCGCCTCACGCGTCCCATGGTGCAGGCCGATTACGACCGCTCGGTAGGGGAGGCAGGCGTCAACTCGACCCCGACGTTCATCATTGGAAGCGTGCTGGCGCAGGGGGCGCAGCCCATAGACACGTTCCGGCGTCTCATC
>DATFFQ010000085.1:0-15474 GCA_035249955.1 Gemmatimonadaceae bacterium | reverse complement strand
AGAGATGGGAGGAGCAGCGCGGCGCCGGCCAACACCGCATAGAATAGAAGCAGGAGCGTCGCGCGCGGGGCCGCCGCGGCGCGCACCGTCAGCGTCGGCGGGATCACGAACGGGTACTGCACGAGCACCCACCCCCAGAGGATGAGCGACACCTGCGCCGCCGCCGCGATCCGCGCGACGGCCCAGCGCCGCGTCCAGAGCGCCCATATGGCCATCAGAGCAGCGACGGCGGTCGCCGCCTGAAAGGCCAGTGTCTCCCGTCCCACGAGACTCCGGGCAATCTCGGGCGCGCTGAATCGCGCGACGGCAAGCGCACTGAACGCAGCAACGAACATGGCCGCCGCGGCGCCGAGCCCGCGCCGGCGAAAGTCCTCGCGAAGCTGATCGTCGTGTGCAGCGAACGCGAGATACACTGCCGCGAGAAACGCGAACATCGCGAGCGCCATCGCGCCCACGGCGAGCGGGAACGGAGCGAGCCACGGCGTCACGTAGATCGCCGCAAACCCTGGCCCCGCGCGAGCGGATGTGCCTAACGAGTACGCCCGTGCCGCGTTCGCCGCCTCTCCCGCGGCGCCCGACACGACGGCGCCGACGATCACACCGAGGATCACCGGCGTCACCGTGCTGGCGATCGCGAAGACGCGCCCCCAACGCGCCTGACTCAGATCGTCGCGCGCCCCGTAGCTGCGGAAGACGAACGATGATCCGCGCAACACGATCCCGAGGAGCATGATCGTGAGCGGGATGTGCAGCACCGTACTGAGCGCGGCGAACGCCGGCGGAAACGCGGTGAAGAGAATGACGATCACGAAGATGAGCCAGACGTGATTCGCCTCCCAGATGGGACCGAGCTCGTGCGCGATCAACGCCCGCTGCGCGCCGGCCCGCGGACCGGTGGCCAGCAGGTCCCAGGCGCCACCGCCGAAGTCCGCGCCGCCCGTAATGACATACGCGTTGAGCGACACGACCATCATGATCGCGATGATCTCGGGGAGGCCGACGGCGTCCATGCCCGACTAACCGTTCGGTGCGGCTGGCACGCTGTTCGTCGCCGGCGCGCCGACCGGGACGGCCGTCTCCCGCACCAGCGACGCAATGAGCAGTACGACGATGACCGCCAGCCCGATGTAAAGCAGCGTGAACAGCATCATGGGAACGATGAGCCCCGGCATCGGCGTCACGGCGTCGGCCGTCCGGAGAATGCCCTGCACGACCCACGGCTGCCGGCCGACTTCGGTGACGATCCATCCCGCCTCGGTGGCGATGAATCCGAAGGGCGCGATCAGCACCAGTGCGCGCAGGAGCGCTCGCGGCTGCGTGAGGTCCCGACGCCGCCACGCGGTCCACGCTGCCCAGCCCGAAACCAGCGCCATCGCGGTGCCGAGCGCGACCATCACCTGAAACGCGAGGTGAACGATGGCAACCGGGGGACGGTCCTCGCGCGCGACGGTCTTGAGCCCCTTCACCTCGGCCTGTGGATCGTGATACGCGAGCAACGACAAGGCATACGGGATCTGCAGCGCCCACCGCGTCTCCTCGCGCTCCTCGTCAGGCCATCCGCCGATACTCAGCCCGGCGCCCCGCTCCGTCTCCCACTGCGCCTCCATCGCCGCGAGCTTGATGGGCTGTGTGGCGGCGACGAGGCGCGCGCTCAGGTCACCCGATAACGGCTGGATGATCGCCGCCGGCGCGCCAACGAGCAGGGCAATGGACAGTGCCCGCCGGTGAAACACGCTCGATCCGCCGCGAAGCAGCATCAGCGCGTGCACGCCGGCGACCGCCAGCCCCGTCGCCGCGTACGCCGCGATCAACATGTGCAGTGCCTGCGGGAACGCGGCCGGGCTCTGCATCGCCGCCACCGGATCGATGTTCGTCAGCCGCCCGTTGCTGAGCTCGAACCCCACCGGCGTGTTCATCCACGCGTTGACCATGACGACGAAGATCGCCGATGCCGCACCGCTCAACGCGACCAGCACGCCGGCGCCGAGGTGTGCGCGTGGCCCGACACGCTCCCAACCGTAGAGGTACACGCCGAGAAAGATCGCCTCGAGGAAGAAGGCGAACCCTTCCAGCGAGAACGGCATCCCGATCAACGGCCCGGCGTACTGCATGAAGCCCGGCCAGAGAAGACCCAGCTCGAACGACAGCACGGTCCCCGACACCGCGCCAATGGCGAAGAAGATCGCCGTCCCCTTGGCCCACCGGCGCGCGAGCTCGAGATACCCGGTGTCGCCGGTGCGGCGCCAACGCCATTCGGCGAGCACCATCAGGACAGGCATGGCGATCCCGATCTCGGCGAAGATGATGTGAAAGCCGAGCGAGATCGCCATCTGCAAGCGAGCAGCGAGGAGGTCGGTCATGGGCTCGTGCGCTCGCCAAGCGTTGCTCGCGCCCGCCGGTGCCGGTGGCGCGTGCTACGCGTGCTAGATGGCCGGCGCCGTCGTTCGCGCGGCGATGGTGGCTTCGGCCTCCGTCATCTCGCTGGGAATGTCCGCGAAGAGCGGCGTGCTCAGATACCGCTCGCCGGTGTCGGGAAGCATGCAGAGCACCACGGACCCGTCGGGCGCTTTCTCGCATACGTCGATCGCGGCCGCGAACGTACCGCCGGCCGAGATGCCGACGAAGATCCCCTCCTTCTGGGCGAGCTCGCGGCTCCAGTGCATCGCCGACGTCGCCGGCACGGTGACGACTCGATCGACGAACCCCATCTCCACGGCGTCTGCGGCGAGCTTCGGGATGAAGTCGGGCGTCCACCCCTGGATCGGGTGCGGCTTCCAGGAAGGGTGTCGCGAGGCGGGTGATCCGTCGGGCTTGCGATCCTGCTTCGTCCCGCTGCTCATCAATGGCGCATCCGCCGGCTCGGCTACCACGACCTGCGTCTCGGGTCGCTCCTTGTCGAGCACGCGCGCGACGCCCTTGAGCGTGCCGCCGGTTCCTATTCCTGTCACCCAATAGTCCAACCGCTCGCCGGCGAAGTCATTGACGATCTCGCGCGCGGTGGTGCGCGAGTGGAAGTCGGCGTTGGCCTCGTTCTCGAACTGCCTCGTGAGAAACCAGCTGTTGGTCTCCGCCAGCTCCACCGCTTTCCGCACCATCCCGGTGCCGCCCTCGGGTGCGGGGGTGAGGATGACCTTCGCGCCAAGGAAGCGCATGAGCCGGCGGCGCTCGACGCTGAAGCTCTCGGCCATCGTGACCACGAGTGGGTATCCCTTCTGCGCGCACACCATCGCCAGGCCGATACCGGTATTCCCACTCGTCGCCTCGATCACCGTCTGTCCGGGCTTGAGCGCGCCGGATCGCTCGGCGTCCTCGATCACACCAAGGGCGAGACGATCCTTGACCGAGCCGAGCGGATTGAACGCCTCGATCTTTACGTACAGCGCGACGTGCGGTGGCGCGAGCTTGTTGATGCGAACGACCGGCGTGTTGCCAACTGTTTCGAGAATGTTCTTGAATCGCGACATGAAGGGCTCCTAGGGGGTCGTGGATGTCGCCTGATGATAGTCGGACTCGCCAGGGCGCGTCCAATGGTGGCCCCTCGGCTGTGCGTGATGAGATGTCATTACATATGTATTGACAAGGCCGGGATGGCACGACAACTTGTAGCCATGGGGGGAAAGTCCGAGCAGCTCCAGATCCGAGTGACCACTCGCGAGAAAGCGCTTCTCAGGCGCGCGGCTGCTGCCGCGGGACAGGACGTCTCGAGCTACGTTCTCGCACGCGCCCTTCCACTGCCGCAGGTCAGGTTCGGTGAGCTCCTGGCATCGCTGCGAGAGGGCGAAGACCATCGCTACGTGCTCGCGGACGTGAATGATCTCCTCTCGGGGCTCGCGCCGGCCGAGTTTCGCGCCGCCGTGGAGCGTGCCGACCTGACGGGACTCTCGCCATTCTTGAAGAACTACATCGCTGCCATGGTCGAGCAGGCGTCGTCGATCAAAGGGGTACATCCGCCGGGATGGACTGCGCAGGTCGAGCCGCTCGAGGAGCCCTGGTTCGCGACCTCGATGATGGGTCTTCGGCTGTACCTGCTGCGCGTCGCGCCGGTTCCGTTCAAGCGTCGCAACATCTTCGTCGATGCATCGGTCGCGTCTCGTGTGTGAGCGTCGCCGTCGTGCGTGACCGCGCGATGCTCACGCGCGCCGACATCCAGCGGCTCCTCACGTCGCTGGACGCCGAGCTCGCGCGCGATGGCGCCGAGGGCGAGGTATTCCTCGTCGGCGGCGCCGTCATGTGCCTCGTCATGAATGCGCGGCCGGCAACCCGCGTGGTGGACGCGTTCTTCCGGCCGACGCGGCTCGTTCGGGAGGCGGCCGCCCGTGTCGCCGCACAGGAAGGTCTCCCCGAGACGTGGCTCAACGATGCCGTCAAGGCATTCCTCAGCCCGCGAGGCGAGTACGATCCGTACCTCGAGATGCCACACCTCCGCGTCTTCACGGCCCGCCCCGAGTACCTCCTAGCGATGAAGTGCGCGTCGATGCGGCTCGGTGAGGAGTTTCGCGACCTCGATGATGTCCGCTTCCTGTTGCGTTACCTGAACCTCTCGACCGTAAAGGACGCGCTCGAGATCATCACGCGGTACTTCGACGAGAAGATGCTCGCGCCGAAAACCAGGCTCGCGCTCGAGGAGCTACTCTCGACCTGACGCGCCGCGCGTGGTGCCACACGAGGATCAAGCTGCCGCCGCGCTCCCGGGCTGGTCTCGTGCCGGCACACGCCGCAGCGCGATCGCGACGATCGCCGCCGTGGTGAGAGCGAGCACGGCGCTCACGGTTGCGGTGAGGCTGAGGGCGTGCGTGAACGCCTCACGCGCCGCGCTGATCAGCTCGGCTCCCGGCGACGATGGCAGCCGCTCGGCCACCGAGACGGCGCCGCCGAGCGTGCTGCGAGCGGCCTCCACGGCCTCGGGCTCGACGCCATCGACGCGCGTCGTCGCCATCGTGCGGCGATACACGGCGGTGCCGATGCTCCCCAGAATCGCGATGCTCAGAGCACCGCCGAACTCGGCGCTGGTCTCGGAGATCGCCGATGCGGCGCCGGCTCGCTCGGGCGGAGCGGAGCCGACCACCAGGTCAGTGGCCAGCGTCACCACCGGGGACATCGCCAGCCCCATGATGGTCATGCCAACCACGATGATCGCAATCCCGGAGCTGGCCGTGACGCGGGTAATGAGGAGTGCGCCGATCAGGGCGACGACCATGCCGCCACCCATGATGATCGCCGGACGAACGCGGCGGACGAGGTGCGGCGCGGACATGGAACCGACGATGAAGGCGGCCGAGGACGGAATTCCCCACAGCCCGGCCTCCATCGGCGACAGTCCCAGCACGAGCTGCAGATACTGCGCGACGAGCATCCAGACGCCGAACATGATGAAGATGGCCATCAGATAGGTCCCGAGCGACGCGCTGAACGCCGGCACGCTGAACAAGCGCAGGTCGATGAGCGGGTCGGCGAGACGGTTTTGGCGACGCACGAACATCACGCCGATCGCGACGCCGGCAAGGATGACCAGAGCGAACGTCCAGCTGAAGCCGTCGGCGGCGATGCGCTTGAGGCCGTAGATGATCGACAGCACGGCGGCCATCGAGAGCGCCGCGCTGCGGATGTCCATCCGCCCCGGATTCGGATCGCGGTATTCCGGCAGCAGGATGGGGCCGACGATGAGCAGCAGCGCCATGACCGGAACGGCGATCAGGAAGACGGAGCCCCACCAGAAGTACTCGAGCAGCACGCCACCAACGATCGGTCCGATGACTCCGCCCACCGAGTAGCTCGTCACCCACACGCCGATCGCCCGCGTGCGCTGGTGCGGATCGTGGAACATGTTACGGATCAGCGACAGGGTAGAGGGTGCGACGGTCGCGCCGGCGAGTCCGAGGAGCGCACGTGTGGCGATCAGCATCCTGGCGCTCGTCGAGAACGCGGCCAGCACCGACGCGACGCCGAACAGCACCGCTCCAAGGAGCAGCAGCTTGCGGCGACCGATCCGGTCGCCCAGGGTTCCCATGGTGATCAGCCAGCCGGCGACCATGAATCCATAGATGTCCGTGATCCACAGGAGCTCCGTGGCGCTCGGATTCAGATCGGCGCTCAGCGCCGGTACGGCGAGAAACAGGACCGTGAGGTCCATCGAGTACAACACGCACGGCAGTGCGATTACCGCGAGTCCGATCCACTCCCGCCGCGTGGCCTTGGGATGCGTCGTGGTCATGACCTGAAGTTACGGGAACCGGGAGGGGGCGGCCCCCCGTTTGCTCCGATGAATACGCGGGCGTGCCGACCGCCCCTATCCGTAAAGCAGGAGGCAGCATGGCAGGTTCCGAAAGCTCCAACCTCACCGACAGGCTTCTTCAGCCCGGGACGCCGGCCCCCGACTTCGCGCTGCACGCCACCCCCGATCAGGTGCTCCGCCTGAGCGAGCTGCGCGGGCGGCCGGTCATCCTCGCCTTCTATCCGGCCGACTGGAGTCCCGTGTGCGGCGATCAGATGGTGCTCTACAACGAGATCCTGGACGAGTTCGAGGAACACAACGCGCAGCTGCTGGGAATCTCCGTCGATGGCGTGTGGTGCCACGCCGCCTTCGCGCGCGATCGCAAGCTGCGCTTTCCGCTGCTCAGCGACTTCGAGCCGAAGGGCGCCGTGTCGCGACTCTACGGCGCGTATCGCGCCGACGACGGCACCAGCGAGCGGGCGCTCTTCGTCATCGACGGCGAGGGCGTCATCCGCTGGAGCTACTGCTCGCCAATCGGCCTGAACCCCGGGGCCGATGGGATTCTGCGCGCGCTCGAGTCGATCGCCGGGGAGCCAGCCGGGTCGCGGTCATGAGCGACACCCAGCTCACGCCACCGGTGAGCGAGCGCGATCACGTGGCGGGGCCCGACGACGCGCCGGTGACGCTCGTCGAGTACGGCGACTACGAGTGCCCGTACTGCGGCATGGCGTATCCCATCCTCAAGTCCGTACGGCGCGCCCTCGGCAAGCGCATGCGCTTCGTGTATCGCCACTTCCCACTGAACGAGACCCATCCGCACGCGCGGCACGCCGCCGAGGCGTCGGAGTCGGCCGCCGTGGAAGGGAAGTTCTGGGAGATGCACGATGCGCTCTTCGAGCACCAGCATGCACTCGAGGATGAGGACCTCGTGCGCTACGCGAAGTCGTTAGGCATCGATGCAACACGTGTGGAGGAAGACCTCGCCGCCGGCACGTACACCAAGCGCGTGCGCGAGGATTTCCGGAGCGGCGTGCGGAGCGGCGTGAACGGCACGCCCACCTTCTTCATCAACGGCGCGCGCTACGACGGGCCGTGGGCCGACGAGCGGCAGTTCATCCGCGCTCTGCGCCAGGCGGCGAAGATCCAGGCTTCCTCTGACGCCTGACCATCGCGCAACGAACAGCCACCAGCATCATCGCGCCACGAGCGCTAACCACAGAGACGCAGAGAGCACAGAGGCTTCACAGAGGGTCCTTCGTAGCACGGGAGTTGCGTCACGCCAGGAGCAGCTTGAACCACGGAGACACAAAGACACAGAGGAACTACAGGGGAGAGGTGCTCTGCCTGGCGGGCTCCTCTGTGTCTCCGTGTCTCTGTGGTAAACAACTGCTCGTGGTGTGGTGAGCTTCCTGTACCGAACGCCCTCTGTGAATCCTCTGTGCTCTCTGCGTCTCTGTGGTTAGCCAGGGCGCTCGTTGCGCGATGAAGCTGACGGCTGCTCGCAGCGAGTCTAGGTCCAGGTCAGCGGGGTCACCACTGCCGTCACGATCAGCGCGATCGCCCAGACGAGGTTCACGTTGATCCACGCCGTTCGCAGCAGGCGAAGACCGAGCCTGCGGTAAACCACCCACGCGATCCCGCCGGCGACGGCGAGATAGCTCGCGGTGTGCAGCAGTGTGGCGACGAGCCCGGCCTCGCCGAGCTGCCCCGTGTGCACCATCGACATCGCGGCGTGCGCATGCGCGCTCTCGGGCGATCCGCCGCCTGCCCCCAGCACGAACGGCAGCACCATGAGCCCCGCGCCGTGCGCGGACGAGACGATGAACGACCATATGGTCAGGTCCTTCGCTCCCACGCGCATCCCGGCCCGGCCCGACGGCGTGTGCAGGTGCCCGCGCAGATGAAAGAGTCCGAATGCCAGCAGAGCACCGGCAGCCAGCCAGCGTAGCCACGCCACCGGAACCACGACGCCGAGCGCCGCCGCGGCGGCGAGTGTAGCCGCCACGGCGAGCGCATGACCCAGCGCGAGCGGACCGAGCGCGCGCCACACCGCCCGGCCACTCTGCATCTGGAGTCCCAGAGACACCGCGAACAACCACCCCATCGCCGGGTTGATCCCGTGGACCGCACCCAGGACGAGGATCGAATCGTAGGACACATCGAACGGAAGCATCAGGCGTAGCAGAACGAGTCGGACGAGGCATCGCCGCCCTCGAGGCGTACCTGGTGTGGTCGCAGCCCGTCCGGTAGCTCGACGAGGAACCGCGGGTCGAGCCTGATCCCGCCGCCGGGATCGGCGTCTACCTTCGCAACCCACCCCTTGATCCCATCCGGGTAGAACTGCGCGTCCCACGGTGTATACAGCGAGTTGCTGATGTAGACGCGCTTGCCGTCGCGGCTCACCTCCACCATCTGCGGCCCGCCATTTCGCTTCACCTCCGGCGTCGACGGATGAGGCGTGCGGCGCACGATCCCACCGACCTTCACCGAGCCGGTGAGCTTCGGCTCGAATGGATCGCTGACGTCGTACTGTCGGAGCTCGCCGGTCCCCCAGCAGGAGACGTACAGGAAGCGATCGTCGAGCGAGAGGTTGATGTCGCTCACGAGGGGCGGCACCGCCTTGAATCCCTGGAGAAGGGGCGGCAGGTCCTCGGGGTTCGCCGGCTCGGCGGGAATCTCGATGATCTTCCGCGTCGCCCAGGTGCCCGTCTTCTCGTCGCGGTACCACGTCCAGATCGAGCTCGAGAGGTCCTTCAGGCTGATCACGACGCCGGCGAAGCCATACGCCCGCCGCGGATTGTGCGCGGGTCTGAGCTCGAGCACCATCTGCTGCTCGGCGCCCAGCTCGAGCTTCTGCACGTGCGTGCGACGCTTCAGGTCCCAGACGTGCAGCGAGTTGCCGTACTTGCCAGCCAGGAGCAGCTCGGGGTTGAGGCCATCCTTCACCATGTTCGGCGTCCCCCACTCGCTGGTGATCATGGTGTCGTGGCCGAGGTGCCACCAGAAGTCGTAGGCCAGCTGTTGCGGCCCACGATCCTTCTCCCACCGACCCTTCACCTCGAAGGTCTCGTGGTCGAGCACGAAGATGCCGCCTGGTCCGCCGCCGTCCGGTGCGCCGAGCGCGTTCATGTAGATGCCGTCGGGTCCGCAGTGCACCGTGTGGAGCGTCGCGTAGCCGGTCTTCGCGATCACCTCGTCCCCCTCGATCACCTTGATCAGGCGAGGATTACGCGGATCGGGCTTCGTGTCGACGATGTGGATGCGCGAGCTGTGCGTTCCGGGAACCACCAGATATCGCCGCTCGACGTGCGGATTGGGTGCGTATCCGCAGAGATGCGAGCTGCACGCGTTCCAGCCGAAGTGGTGGAGCTCGTTGTCGGCGTGTGGGAAGTCCACCTTGCCCACCAGCCGTCCGTACTCCGGCGAGGCCGGATCGACATCGATCACCCCGAGAGCGTCGGTTCGTTTGGCCTGCGTGCCGTTCGACGGAGCCGTCAACAGCGCGACGTAGGCGAGGGTTTCCGGTGGCGCCTCGCCAGCCAGCGTGGGCGACGGATAGAAGGTCTTGTCGGGGAGTAGCTTTGCCATGATGTTCCTCCTTGCGCGGTGGCGACCGCCCGCCTGCGGCGGGCACCCGCGCGTGGCGCGGGTCTACTGGTGCGCCGATATCATGGCGAGAGAATAGGCCCGCGTGCTTGAAGACTCCATGGAGCTTGGGTGGAGACTTCATGCACACTGCACCGACGGGTGCGCCGAGGCAAGGACCGCATGATCTACGAGTTCGGCGATTTCGCGCTCGACACCAGACGGCACGAGCTGCGTCGGAGCGGCGAGCCGCAGCACCTCGAGCCTCAGGTGTATGCCGTGCTCTGTCACCTCGTGGAGCACCGGGACCGCCTCGTCACGGCGAGAGAGCTCATCGAGCGCATCTGGGGACACCGGTTCATCACACCCGGGACGCTCAACTCGCGAATCAAGGCGCTGCGGCGCGCGCTGGACGACGATGGCACTACGCAGCGCGTGATCCAGACTGTGCGCGGTATGGGCTTTCGGATCGGAGTGGACGTCAAGGCGCGCGCCGACCCTCCGAGCGCGTCGGCAATCGGCGGCACGTCGCAGCAGATCCGCTTTTGCCGCGCGCACGATGGCGTCCGCATCGCCTACGCCACGAGCGGCAATGCGAGCGGGTCCCCGTTGGTGAAACCCGCCAACTGGCTCACCCACCTGGAGCACGACTGGAACAGCGCGGTGTGGCGCCACTGGGTGAGCGAGCTGGGACGCGCCCATCGTTTCATCAGGTACGACGAGCGCGGATGCGGGCTATCCGATCACAACGCCGGCGATCTGTCGTTCGACGCGTGGGTGTGCGATCTCGAGGCGGTGGTGGACGCGGAGCGGCTGGAGCGCTTCTCTCTCCTCGGCATCTCGCAGGGGTGCGCGGTAGCGATCGCCTACACCGTGCGCCACCCGGAGCGGGTCGACAAGCTGGTGCTCTACGGCGGATACGCGGTGGGCCGGAATTACCGCAATCAAACTCCCCAGCAGGAAATCGAGGGATCGCTGCTGCGCAACCTGGTCCGCGTGGGATGGGGACGCGACAATCCGGCGTTCCGCCAGGTGTTCGGCACGCTGTTCGTGCCCGAGGGGACGCCGGAGCAATGGCAGTGGTTCAACGACCTGGCGCGCACGCTGCCCATGGAAAACGCGCTGAGCATCATGGAGATGACCCACGGGATCGACGTGCGCCCGCTGGCGGTCGCGCTGGACACGCCGACGCTCGTGCTCCACTCGCGCGGCGACGCGATGGTGCCGTTCGAGAACGGGCGGATGCTCGCGACGCTGATTCCCGGCGCGCGGTTCGTTCCGCTGGAGAGCAGGAACCACGTGCTCCTCGAGACCGAGCCCGCCTGGGCTCAGTTTCTCGAGGAGGTGCGAGGGTTTCTTGGCGGGGGATAGGGATTGGGGACGTGGGACGCGAACAGCGGGGATCCTTCTGCTCGGCCACCTAGCAAGGGACTAGAGGGAGTGATTCCCCGAGGAGAAGTGGGAGGGCCCTTGGTAGGGCCACCTCGCAAGGGACTAGACGAGAGGTGAGGACAAGTGGGAGGGCCCTCAGTAGGGCCACCTAGCAACGGACTAACAGTAGTAACTACCAGTGATTCAGTACTGCATGAGAGAGTAAGAGCGTAACGGGGCACACCCTTACGCTCTTAGCTCTTACCTCCCACTGAATTACTGGAAATTACTACCTCTAGTCCGTCGCTAGGTGGCCCTATAAAGAGCCTCCAGCTCCATCTAGTCCGTTGCTCGGTGGCCCGACCGAGGGCTCCGCCTGCGCGTCTCCAGTCCCGCGTCTCCAGTCCCCAGCTACACTCTCACGTTCGCCAGATCGCGCACCGCGCCCTGGAGCTTCTGCACCCTGGGCGCATCGCACGAGCCGCTTGCATCGTTGCCGAGCTCCGACGACAGCGTGCTCAGCGCGTCGCGACGCTGCGCGCCCGACGCACGCTCCGCATCATCCAGACGGCCGCGGATGGCCGAGATTCTGTCGGCGCTCAGGCACTTCGCGCGCTCGAGCTGATCGACGTAGGCCCGCGCCAGCGCGAAGCTGGGCGGCCACACGAGCTTGGGCTGGCCCTGCGCGTTGAAGTAGGGCAGCTGCACCGTCTTCGCCGCGTCGATCTCGTTCTGCGACAGGAACTCGCTCGGCGTCAGCTCCATCACGTCGAGCCCACGCGAGATCTCCGAGCTGATGATGGCGCCGTTGTACCAGTACGCCGACCACGACCCGCCACTCTCCAGGCTGGTATCGGACACGGGCCCCCGGTCGAAGTACGCGATCTCCGTCGGGTTCGCCGCGTCGGTGAAGTCGAACACCGAAATGCCGCCCTGATACCACCCCTGCACCATCACGTCGCGGCCAGGAATCGGAATCAGCGAGCCGTTGTGCGCCACGCAGTTCTCCTGCGCGGTCTGCGGCGCCGGCAGCTTGTAGTAGCTCTTGAACACCATCTGGCGGTTCTCGAGCGTGAAGATCGCGTCCGCGCCCCACTCCTTCTTGTCCGTCGCGCGGCACTTGGGCGCGCCGCCGCCACCCCATTCGTCGGAGAAGAGGATCTTCGTACCGTCGTTGTTGAACGTCGCCGAGTGCCAGTAGGCGAAGTTGGAGTCGGCCACCGCGCCAATGCGCCGCGGGTTCGCCGGATCGCTGATGTCGAGCAACAGCCCGTACCCGCCGCAGGCGCCGCCGGCGAGGCCGATCTCCGGATACACCGTAATGTCGTGACACTGCGTCGGACCCGTTGGCGGTCCGTCGGCGCCAACCATCCTGTCGACGATCGCTTGCAGGTTGTTGCGCAGGGTGGTGCTGTCCGCGGCCGTCGGTGCGCCCGATCCACCACGTGCGCGCACGATGCTGTCGAGCAGCGGCGTGGTGAACTGCGGGCCCATCACGTACTCGACCCCCTGGAACTTCGCCGTGAAGCCCCCTTGCGCGCGCGCCTCGGCCGCGTCCTTGGCCGCCTGCGCGATATCCTCCGGCGCCTCGCCATGCTCGGGGGGCGCCTCGAGGTCGTTGAAGATGCGCGGTGAGCTCACGATCGCCGCCGCCTGCGGATTGTTGAGCGGAACCTTGATCACCTCGATCCGGAAGAGCGCCGAGCTCGGATCTTCCGACGGGGGCGCATCGGAACAGCCGGGCAGCTCACGCGGCGAGCGCACCGGCGCCGAGCCGGAGACGTATACATAAACGTTCTCGGTATCGTCCGGGTCGACCACTACCGTGTGCGTGTGCGAGCCGCGGCACGTCTGCACGTTGGCGACGTACTTCGGGTTCGCGATGTCGCTGATGTCGAAGATCCGGATGCCGCGAAGGCGATCGGGGCTCACACTGTCCTTCACGCCCTGGCCGCCGCAGTCGAGACGCCCGCCATATCCCTCTCCGGAGACGAAGAGCAGGTTCCTGTAGACCGAGACGTCGCTCTGCGAGGCGGGGCAGAAGTACGACGTCTTCAGCGTCGGCCGGCTGGGGTTCGAGATGTCCCACACCTGGAAGCCGTTGTAATTCCCCTGGATGGCGTAGTTGCCGATGAACGCCAGGTCGGAGTTGGTGCTGCCGACGAAGCTATCGGGCGGCGTCGCGGTAGCCACCACCCTGGCGTTCCACACCGCCTGCTCGGCGTCGTTCAATCCCGGGCTGAGTCCGACGCGCTGATCCGAAGCCGGCGACGGCGCGGACGAGCTCGATGAGGACATGGACGACGCACAGCCAGCCACCGCCAGCATGCCGGCAGCGAGCGCAAACTTCGAGAGGGACATTGGGTGAATCCTCCGGTTGATCATGGAGACGGAATCCCGAGCGTCATCGAGGCGAGCATCCGCTGCATGCGATCGATCTCGGACGACTGGTCCGCACTGATGTCGGCAGCCAGCCTGAACACGGTGTCATCGAGCGCGGCGCCCTGCGAGCTCACCAGCTCGTTCACCATCGCCACCGCGCCCTTGTGGTGCTGGATCATGAAAGTCAGAAAGAGCCGGTCGAACTCCTGCCCGCGCGCTGCATCCAGCTGTGCGAGCTGGTCGGTCGTGAGCATCCCCGGCATGTGGTGCGCGTGCTCGCTTCCATTCATGCTCACGGTCTTTTCCTCGATGCGAGGCTCCGGCACCGCCTGCCCGTGGTCGCGCAGCCAGCGCTGCATGAGCGCGATCTCGTCCTGCTGCGCATTGATCACGCGCTCGGCCAGCACCTGGAGTTGCCTGCTCGCGCCATGCGTTGGCGCCCACCTCGCGATGAGGATCGCCTGCGCGTGATGGCCGATCATCCCCGACATGAAGCGGACATCGGCTTCCGTGTACGGGATCCGGGATCTGTCGGCGGGCGCACGGGCGGCTGCAGCGCTGTCGCTGTACGCGCCACGCTCGGGCGGCGTCGACGTCTCTGCCGGCTGCCGCGTGGAACTGCTGCAAGCCATAGTGATCGCCGCGAGGACAGCGGCCGCGATCCGCCGGCCTTTCCAGGGTGTCATTCCGATCGATGTTCCGGGGTTGGGTGAAGCCGCGGAACTTTGCGGCCCTCCCGAACGATAGAAATAGAACCGCCTGCTCGTAAGCCTCAAAGGCGGTTGTGATCAACGCCCGCCTGGAGATGCCGATACCCATCAGGACGGGACGGAATGTGCAAGTTGCTGTCGTGCTGGGGTTTGAGGGTCACCCCCTCCACAGACTATGGCAGCGATTGCCATAGTGCCGAGTTCCCGCCTTGTCCCGAAAGGGTCGGGCTCGCAACGTTGAATAGTACCCGCACCAGGCTGAACCCGACGTCGGGCACTTCCATGATCATCCACGATATCCGCTACGCGATCCGCACGCTCTCCCGCGCCCCAGGCTTCACCCTGGCTGTCGTCCTCACGCTCGGACTCGGCATTGGCGCCAACACCGCGATCTTCTCCGTCGTTCGCGGCGTGCTGCTCAGGCCGTTGCCGCACCGCGAGGGGGACCGGCTGATGTATCTCCGCCATTCGATCGACGGTCCCGGCGGAGAGAACATCGCGTTCTCGGTCCCCGAGATACTCGATTTCCGGAACGGCGCCAACGCGCTGCGCGGCATTGCCGAGTACTCGCAGATGACGTACACGCTCCAGGGGGAGCGCGATGCGGTGCGCATCGACGTCGGCCTCGTGACCGGGAATTACTTCCAGGTGATGGGATTGTCACCGGTGATCGGGCGCCTGCTGAACGAGGCGGACGACGGCACCAGCGTGCCGCCAGTGATGGTGCTGACGCACGACTACTGGCTGCGACGCTTCGGCGGCGATCCGACGATCGTCGGCAAGACGGTGCGCGTGGACGGCAGGGAGGTGGCGGTGGTCGGCGTCGTCGAGCCGGCGCCGTACTTCCCGAGTCGCATGGACGCGCTGCTCAACATGGTCATCAGCGAGCACCACACGAGCGCGATGATGGTTCATGGGCGAACGCACCGGATGACGGAGATGATCGCCCGCCTCGCGCCGGGCGCGACGGTGGAGCAGGCGAGGGCGGAAGTGGCCGCCATTCGTACTCGCGTACACGCCGACTACCGCGACGCGTACGATCCCGGCTCCAACCACCGCGTGTCGGTGATCCCGTTCCAGGAGGTACTGGGGGAGCGGGCGCGGCTCACGCTGTGGCTGCTCATGGGCGCGGCGGCGTTCGTGCTGATCATCTCGGTGGCCAACGTGGCCAACCTCACCCTCATGCGCGGGGTGCGGCGCGAGCACGAGCTGGTG
>DATFFQ010000084.1:0-36545 GCA_035249955.1 Gemmatimonadaceae bacterium | reverse complement strand
AGACGTTCGTCGCGGAGCAGAAGCAGTAATGAGGGCAGTAATGAGGGCCGTAATGAGGGCAGTAATGAGGGCAGGCCCTCGGTAGGGCCGCCGAGCAACGGACTAACGGGAGTGATTTCCAGTAATTCAGTGGGAGGTAAGAGCTAAGAGCGTAAAGGTGTGCCCCTTTACGCTCTTACTCTCTCAAGCAGTACTGAATTACTGGTAGTTACTACCGTTAGTCCGTTGCTAGGTGGCCGAACAGAGGATCATATCCAGCGATCATATTCCAGCGATCATATCCAGCGATCATATCCAGGGATCATCCATGGTCGGTGCTAGCCGACCGAACGGAGTGGCCGGTCCGAAGATCTACCTACGGCGAGGGGAGCGTGATTTCGACTCCCTCCTCCATCCGCAGCAGTACGCTCCTGCCTGCCTGGAGCAGCACCCGCTCGAGGTCTTCGAGCCCACTGACCACGATCCGATTCACGCGCGAGAGCGCGCCCCCTGCCCGCATTCCGGCGCGCGCCGCGGGGCCATCGGCTGATACTTCGGCCACGCGCACCTTGCCGCTCGCCGTCTCCTGAAGCGTCACGCCCCAGCTACTGATCCGTACCGGACGTCCGGAGGTCGGCTCCCCGAACACACCCTCGTAGCTCACCCCCTCGGGCATCTCCACCGGCTGGAGGATCCGCATCGGCCTGCCATCGCCCACGACGCGCGATTCGTCCACGGCCACGAACGACGTGAACCGACTCACGAGCCGGTGCCGGATCGCCAGCTCAGTGATCTGGCGCGTGAGCTCCACCGTGCGATCGGCGTCGGCGCCCAGCAGCTCGCTCGACAGCTCGGCGATGCGATGGCGGGCCCACGCCGGCGCGAGGGCCGCGTTCTCGCTGCGCGCCTCGGGGAGCTCCACGGTCACCGGGTAGCGTACGCGTCGCGCCCCTACTCGACCCGTCACGTACGCTGTGCCCTGTGCCGGAGCCTCGAAGCGGCCGAGCACGGAGATCGTCTGGCCGGCGAACAGGTCGCGTACCCTGGCTGGATAGACGTCGCGCACGGGCAGTCCGTTCCAGTCGATCGCGACGTCCACCAGGACCGGCGAGTCGATCATGTCGAACAGTCTCCTCACCGCAACCGACGCGTGCTCAGGATCGCGAGGGATCACCACGTGCGAGCCGCCGCCGCCGTGCTCGCCCACACCGTCGATGAGAAACCGGTTCACGCTGGAGCCGATCCCGAACGCGAAGAACCGCGCATCGCCGCGCTCGTCCTTCACGACCCGCAGGATCTCCTGATCCTCGCCCACGTAGCCATCGGTGAGGAACACGAACATCTGGATGAGCTCGGGGTCGTGGTGCGCCGCGAGAGCTCGGCGGATACCGGCCATCATCTCCGTCCCGCCCCCGCCCTGCACCCTCGCGAGAAAGCGCTTCGCCTCGGCCACGTTGTCCGACGTGCGGGGTCGTGCGCGCTCCCACAGCTGTCCGTTGCCGCTCGCGAAATACACGAGATTGAAGCGATCGTCCGGGCGCAGCTCGTCGAGGGAGCGCTTGACGAGCTCCCTGCTGATCTCGATCGGCAGTCCGCCCATGCTTCCCGAGACGTCGAGGATGAAGGTGATCTCGCGCGCCGTCACCTGGTCGTCCGATGGCTCTCGCGGCGGCTGCATGGTGAGAGTGAAGTAGCCCCCGCTCTCGCCACGGTGCGCGAGCACGCCGAACTGCGTCTCGGCGCCGGCGACGCTCCAGCGGAGCACGAAATCACGATTCGGAATCGAGTCGTTGGATGCGAGACGGAGCACGCGCCGGGAAGCGGTCTCACGCTCCTCGACCACCCGGTGGGCCGGCGACGTCAGGTTCGTGATGGGGAGCCCGGCGTCGAGCGTGACGGTGAGCCCGATGTCGTGGCCGCTGCGCTGGCCGGGCTCGAGCACCGGTGGCGTGATGCGATCGGCGTCAGGCACCCGATCGGTCGGCGGGGACCACCCGCCGCCGTCCTGCGGTATGCTGGCGGTCGACACGAGCGAGCTACCCTGTGCCACCTGCGGAGCACCCGAGATGTAGCGCGGGCCAACGACCATCGGGAACACGTAGGCATACTCGCCGTGCTCGTACTTCAGGCGCTCGAAGTACGTGATGCGGATGCGCACCGTCCCGCCCGCCTCGATGTTGGCGACGTTCTGGGTGAAGATGTTCGGACGCTCTTGGGTGAGCAGGCTGGCGGTCTGCCCTCTGGCGCGCGCCTGCTGGTAAATGCGCTCCGCCTCCTCGCGCGGTCGTACGATGCCGACGATCCGCCGCGACCCGATCTGCATGACGAAGTCGTTGACGGCGGCAAGCGACGGCATAGGGAACACGTAGACCGCTTCGATCGCCGACTCGAACGGGTTGACGTAGGTCTGCTCGACGACGGTGCGCGCAAGGAACCCGCTGATCTCGGCCTTCACCTCGGTGCGGCGCAGCGGGAAGTCGCCGAGCACCTTTCCGCTCGTGTCGCGAGCCCGCAGCGTGCCCTGTGAGACCCCCTCGAGGATGTTGCTCCCCTCATCATGTGTGGGGGCGCGACGGCTCGCATTCGCCGCACGGTCGCGATGCGAAGACTGGCCGACGACGATCAGCTCGTCCGCTTCTTCCGGCCTCACGGCCTGCGAGAGCTCGATCTTGCTGAGCGCGACGGCGCGCGCCCTGGCGTCCATCGGTGCCGCGGTCGCCGCGACGGAAGCACCGACCCACGATGTGGTATCGGCAGTCCCATCCAGGCTCGGCGCACCGGCCGAGCCGGGTTGCACCTCGTGGTTCATTCCTGGGCCGCAGGCGGCGACCAGCGATGCGAGCAGTATCGAGCGGGCAACTCGGCGTGGCATGACGACCTCCGGGACTGATGGCGTGTCTCCTTCAGGCGCGACGCTTCTTCTCAAGGAGATGCGTCCGAACGTCCCACTTGCACATCAGCGCGTCGGCGCGGTCAATTTCTCGCCCATGTCCATCCACGATCTGCGCCGCGACTACACGCGCGAGGTGCTGACGGAGAGCGCCGTGGCGGCGGATCCGATCCGACAGTTCGCGCACTGGTTCGAGCAGGCACTCTCCGCGAACGTGATCGAGCCCAACGCCATGACGCTCGCTACCGTCTCGCCCGATGGACGCCCTTCGGCGCGGACGGTCCTGCTCAAGGGCGTCGATGACCGGGGGTTCGTGTTCTATACGGATTACCGGAGTCGCAAGGCGCGAGAGCTGGCCGGCAACCCTCACGCGGCGCTCTGCTTCTACTGGGCGGAGCTGGAGCGTCAGGTGCGGGTGACGGGAAGAGCGTCACGCCTGGCGAGTGAGGAGTCGGCGGCGTACTTCGTTACGCGTCCGGTCGGAAGCCGCATTGCCGCCTGGGCATCGGAGCAGAGCGCGGTGATCGCCGATCGCTCGGTGCTCGAGGCACGAGTCGCGGAGTTGACCGAGAAGTTCGGCCAGTCACCTCCCTTGCCCGACCATTGGGGCGGCTATCTCCTCCTCCATGAAGAGGTGGAGTTCTGGCAAGGGCGCGCGAACCGCCTGCACGACCGCATCCGGTATGCGCGCCACGGAGAGGGGTGGCGCATCGAACGCCTCTCACCGTGAACGCCGGCTCCGCTGACGCTGGCGCGCTGGCGATCTATCGGCAGCGCTGCGAGCGCCTGGCGGCGGAGCGCGACCGCCTGTGGGCGCGGTCGAGGCGCGTCGGTTACCTGCGCCTGGGGATCTTCGCTGCCGGCGCGCTTGCCGTTACCTGGCTCCTCTCCGCGGATAGCGCCGCGCAGCGTGAGTGGGCCGCCGCGACCGCCCTCCTGCTTCTGATCGGGTTCGTGGCGCTGGCGCTCTATCACGATCGCGTGAAGCGGCAACATGGCTGGCACGACGAGCTCTGGCATATCAACGACGAGGGAGTGCGCCGGGCCACGCACGATTGGGACGCGATTCCCATCCAGGATCGGCGACCGGCGCCGGCTGGTCACCCCTACGCTGCCGACCTCGACCTGTTCGGGCATGCCTCGGTAGCGCAACTGCTCGGTCCGGTGGGAACGCGCGCCGGCTTGAACGCCGTTCGGGCGTGGCTGCTCGAGCCGGCGGAGCCGGCGGTCATCCGCTCGCGGCAGGAGGCGGTGCGTGAGCTCGCGCCACTGGCCGACGTTCGTGATGCGCTCGCCGTGCACGGCCGGATGAGCGGACTGGCCAGCGATGCGAGCGTGGCGCGCTTTCTCGAGTGGGCGGAGGGGGAGCCGTGGCTCCTTCGACGCCCGTGGCTGCTCGCACTCGTCAGGCTGCTTCCGGTGCTGACGGTCGGGACGATCGTCGCGCGCGCGGCCGGCCTGGAAGCGGCCCCGCACTGGTTGCTGCCGGTCTTCGCCGGCGCCGTCGTTTCGGCGATGTTCCGCGCGCGCACCAGGGAGATCCTGAACCGCGCGAGCGCTCGCCACGGCGCACTGCGAAGCAGCTCCGGCGCGTTCGAGCTGCTCACCCGGCAGCGCTTCCGATCGGCGCGTCTGCTCGAGCTTCAGCGCGTGCTGACGGTCGATGGGCTTGCCGCGCACGAGCAAGTGCGCCGGCTCGAGCGTCTGTCGGTGCTGGCCGATTCCCGGCTCAACATGTTCCATCTCATCGTCCAGCCACTCACGCTGTGGGACTTCCACGTCGTCGCGGCCCTCGAGGGATGGCAGCAGCGCGTTGGGCCGCGCACGCGGCTCTGGCTCGACGCGCTGGGCGAGGCCGAAGCGCTCGCTTCCCTCGCCGCGCTGGCGCACGACAACCCCGAGTGGGCATTCCCGGACATCGCCGAGGACGGCACGCCCTGCCTCGAGGCGACCGCGCTCGGCCACCCGCTCATCGCACGCGGCGTGCGCGTCGCCAACGACGTGAGTCTCGGCCCGCCGGGTACCTTCCTGCTGGTGACAGGCTCCAACATGTCGGGCAAGAGTACGCTGCTCCGTGCGATTGGCGTGGGCGCCGCGCTGGCGCAGGCCGGCGCCCCCGTGTGTGCCACGCGCCTGCGTATGCCTCCGGTGAGCGTGCAGACGAGCATGCGGGTGCAGGATTCGCTCGAGCAGGGGCTCTCGCACTTCATGGCCGAGCTCCAGCGCCTGAAACAGATCGTCGCCGCGGCGCGGAGTGCGAAGGCCCATGGCTGGCGCCCGGTGCTCTATCTCCTCGACGAGATCCTCCAGGGGACCAACACCGCCGAGCGCCGCATCGCGGCTCGACGCATCATCTCGTATCTACTGTCCACGCACGCCATCGGCGCCGTGACGACGCACGATCTCACGCTGACCGACGACCCCGAGCTCTCACGCGCCAGCCGGCAGGTGCACTTCGAGGAGACGGTGCACGAGACGGAAGGCAGCCCCGCCATGACGTTCGACTACACGCTGCGACCCGGACTCGCGACGAGCGTCAATGCGCTCAGGCTCATGAGGCTGATTGGGCTCGAGGGAGAGACAGGTGAGAAGGGTGACGAGAGTGGAGTGAGTGATAACGACCTGGGAAAGGGGCATGAGATGGGGTGATGGACTCATCACTCCCTCTCATGCCTCTCACCCTGGCTCTTGTCACTCACTCCACTCTCGTCACTCGCGTCTCGGACTCGCCTTGAGAACCTCTTCCATCAGGTTTATTCCCCGCTCGTCCAGCCTTTGACTCAGCCAGAAGATCGCCCTTCGCCGGATGGCAGGGCTCCGGTGGGTGCGCGCGACCTGGATGAGGGAGGGCACTGCTTGATCGCGCGGGAGCTGCGACAGGGCGAAGACCGCTTGCTCGCGCGGCTCATCCGCTTCGGTCGTCTCCCCGTCGCCCGGATCGATCACGTCGGCGGCGGCGAATCCGAGCCAGAGGGTGGCCGTCTCGCGGGTACTGCGTGGCAACCGCTCGTTGCGGGCGAGCGTGACTAGCCGCGGCCAGACGGTCACGCTGTCGGCCAGAACGGCCGGCACGATCGCCTCTCCACCGACCCGTCCTTCGCCGCGCTCGGCGAGCGACAGCAGATAGTGGGAGGCTTCCTGCGTCGAGACGCGTCCCAGGTCGATCACGCCTTCGCGCAGGCCCGAGTCGCCGCCGACGACGGTGCGCAGCGACACCACCTGTTGATCGCGAATCGTGAGAGTGACCCGAATGGGTCCCGCGGCGAGGCGGCGCAGCCGCGTGCCGTCGTCACTCGTCCTGGACCAGCAGCCGTCGTCGCCGGTGGAGATGTTGTATCCATCACCACACACCCCCGGCCGGGCCGCGAAGGCGAACAGCACGCGGCCGTCGCCAATACCGGCGATGCGCTGCTCCAGCTGCTGCGCGCCGAGCTCATCCACCGGCGTGCCCGCCAGCAGGATCGTCATCGCGGCTACGCGTGCCCACGTTCCCCGGTGCATGCAGACCTCCTAGTTGAGAACCAGGTCGCGGATGAGCTGCGTAGCACGCGGGTCATCGCTCTGACCGAGCCAGAACAGCGCCTTCTTCCGCATGTTCGCGTTCGGATCGCGGCGTGCGATGTCGATGAGCTTCTCCAGCGCCGCATCCTCACGCCGCTGTGAGAGCACGAAGATGAAGTGCTCCCTGAGCTCGTCACCGTTGAGCCGCGCGTACAGGCCCACCAGCTGCTCGATCGGCATGCGACTTCGCCCCAGGGAGAAGAGCGCCGCCTTGCGCAGATCGACGTCGGCGCTTTCCTGAAGCGCGAGTCGCTGCAGCAGCTGGGTGGCGCGCGCGTCGTCCGTCTCGCCGAGCCAGAAGACGGCCTTCTCGCGGAGCCAGTCGTCACCATCGGTGCCGGCGAGGCCGATGAGCGCACCGACACCCGCGCCGTCGGGAATGGTAGCCAACGCGAAGACCGACGCCTCGCGCACACCCCGCCGCTCGTCATCGTCCCGAGCGATGGCCAGCAGCGGGTCGATGGCGGAGGCGCCGGCCAGCTGCCCAACCCAGTGCAGCGCTCGCGAGCGAGTCTCGGTTGGGCGCTGCCGGTCGCGCCCCAACCGCAGCAGGTCGGGCGCGACGTCGGCGCTGTCGGCGATCACCGCCGGCAGGATGGCATCGCGGGAGAGACGTCCGTCGCCCCCTGCCGCGAGCGACACGAAGTAGCCAGCGGCCTGGGCCGCCGGCACCGTACCGATATCCGTCGCCGACGCGCGCGCGCTCCAGCCGCCACCGACGAAGGTGCGCACCGACACCGGACGTCCATCGTCCACGGTGACCGCAACTCGAGCGGGGCCGGGAACGCAGCGAGGCGCATCCCACCTGCCGTGCGACTCGATGGACGGCCAGATGTAGAGCGCGCGGCCGAAACCAACCATGTCGCCGCCATCGCCGCAGACACCGGCGCGAGCTGCGAAGCTCATGCGCAACGTTCCGTTACCGACTTGTCTCACCCGCTCGGCAATGTCCTGTGCGGCCACGAGGGATGGAATGGCGACCACGATGGTGACCGTTGACATCGCGCCACGCACCACGCGCCACGCCCCACGCGATGTGTTCATTGGTTGATGATCTCCATGAGAAGCTGCTGCACGCGCGGGTCGCGCTTCTGCCCCAGCCAGAAGATGGCCTTGGCGCGCAGCTCCCGATTGGGCTCGTTGCGCGCGATGTCGATGAGCTTGTCGGTCGCCGCACGCTCGCTGCGCTGCGAGAGCACGAAGATGAGGTGCTCCCTGAGCTCCAGATCGGTGAGCGTCGAGTAGAGCTCGAGCATCGGCTCCAGTGCCGCCCCGGTGTTGCCCATCCAGAACAGCGCCTGCTTGCGCGACTCCATGTCCTCGTTCGCGTTCCTGGCAATGCCGACCAGCCAGCGCGCGTTCTCCTCGCCGTGGATCTGCGCCACCGACTGGATGATCATGCCCTTGAGCTCCTGATCCCGCACGCGCGAATAGTGCTCCCTCAGGAAAGCGGCGTTCTCATCGTCGCCGGCGAAATGCCCGAGCGCAAAGAGCACCTGCTTCTGCGCGTCTTCGGAGAGCCCTGGCTGCGTCACGTAGTCGCGCAGGAGCTGTCGCGAGCGCGGGCTGTTGTGCTGTGAGATCGCGAAGATCGCGCGCTCGCGCATCGACTCGTCCTTCGTGTTGCGCAGGATCGAATCGAGGACCGCGACCGCTTCATCGGTGTGTATCTGCGACATCCAGAACACGGCCTCCTGCCGGATCTCGGGCTCGGGATCGGACCGGATCACGTTCAACAACAGCTCCGCGGCCTCGGGACTATGCTTCTGCGCCACCAGAAACACCGCCTTGCGCCGGAAGCTGGCGTAGCAGTCGTCGTGGCGAGACAGCACCTGTCGCAGAATGGGAAGCGCCTGGTCGGCGTCCATGGTGAGCAGCGCGCCGAGCGCGGCGGCGCGAACGTCGGTCTCGTCGTCGGCATCCGGACAGCTGTCCTGCGCCTGGCCCGACTTGGCGATCGCGATCGTCGACTCGGCTGCCGACGGGTTGCCGCGCCGGGCGCGCTCGCCATTGATTCGCACCGCCAGCTCGCGCGCATCGCGTCGTGTCGTGGCATTCGGGTAGCGCCGCTCCTGCTCTCGCAGCACCGTGAGAGCCGTCTCCAGGTCCGGCCCGCGGCCGTTGCGATACAGCGCGAACGCCCGCCAGTACATGGCGTCGCCGGCGTACTCGGACCGCGGGTACTCGTCGGTGATCCGCTTGAAGAGCTCGGCGGCGCGCAGATACTGCGCGTCGGTGAGCGCCTCGCGCGCGATCCGGTAGAGCGAATCGGCGGGATCGCGGGGGTACATGGACGGCGGCGGCACGTCGGCGAACGACGATGCGTGCGCCTGCTGGGGCGCGACGGTCATCAGAGCGTCCGACGACCAGTACGCCGACGCGGCGATGGCCAGTGCCAGGATGAGCTTGGTCATTCTCTATCTCCTCAGGTACCGGACGGCGAGAGCCCCGACGGCACCACGGTACGAAGTCTGGTCAACATGTTGCGCTCCTCGACGGAGCGTCCGATCAGCTCCAGCTCGCGCTCCTCACGCTGCGCCGGAAGCTGAGCGATCTGCGCCAGCAGGAGCTCCAGATCGTCGAGCAACCGCCGCATTCGCGGATCGGCGGCAGCCGGTGAGTCGAGGAGCAGCCGGGTAGTGCTCAGCAGATCGTCTGCCCACGCCGATACCTGCGCGTCCAACCGTCCCGCGCGCGACTCGGCGCGGAACGAGGTGAGTAACGCTTCGGCCTGTCCCAGATGACGGATCGCCGCCACGCGATATGCCGCGCCCGTCGCGGCAGGCGGTGGAGCGTCGCGCTCGCCGGAGGGATCCAGTCCCGGACCCCGCACGGCCAGCCGCGGCGGACGAGCTGCCGCGCGCGCTTCTGGAGCGCGCCGTTCGTCCGGAGCGGCGCCGGCCAGCGGATCAGTGGTCGAAGGGAGAGGACCGGGCGCGTCGGATGCCGCCTCCGGCCCGACTGTCGATGGCTGATCTTGCACGGCTACGTCACGTGCGGGCGGCGCATCAGGTGACGACTCGCTCCAGCGTCCGATGCCGATACCGATGAGAAGCGCGGCCGCCACCGCTCCCACCCAGACGGCCCACGTTCGGCGAAAGCGAGCAGGATGCACGATCGTGCGCGCCTCCCGCTCCGAGCGCCGCGCGGCCTCGATGCGCTCCCAGATCTGGTCACGAGGCGTGGGAGGCGGTGCATTGTAGCGCTGCGCCACGTCCTTCAGGAAATCCTCGAAGCGATCGTCGGTCATGACACCCACTCTCCCGCGAAATCGGCCAGCGCCTGGCGCAGCTTGGCGCGGGCCCGTGAGAGCTGCGCCTTCGATGTACCCGTCTCGATGCCGAGCACCGTTCCGATCTCCTCGTGCGTGTACCCTTCGATGTCGTGCATCACGAACACAGTCCGATAGCCGTCAGGCAATGCATCGATCGCGCGCGCCATGCGCAGCTTCAGGTCGGGCTCGGCCACTCGTGCAACCGGAATCGACGTCGCCTCGGTGAGGTCGGCTTCCCGCTGCCTGAACCGCGCCACCTTTCGCAAGCCGTTGAGCGACACCGAGACGGCGATGGTATGCAGCCAGGTGGAGAACGCCGAGTCGCCTCGGAAGTCCTTCAGCCGCTCGAATGCCCTGACGAAGGTGTCCTGGGTGAAGTCCTGCGCCAGGTCGTCGCTCCCGGCCAGTCGGTACGCCAACCGGTACACGCGATCCACGTGCTGCTCGTACAGCGCACGCTCCGCGGCCGGATCACCATTCAGAATGCGCGCGACCAGTTGGCGATCGTCCACTCACCCTCTCGTTGCGCGTGGCCCCCAGCTCGGTAGCGCGTAGCCCGTGGCTCGTTGCGAACGACCTTGGGACACGACGAGGCGGGAAAGGGTTGCGCGGAGCGGAGAGGTAAGGGACGAGGGGTGAGGGGTGACGGGCGAGACCGGCGCGATCTACGATGGCGCGGTTGTTCACCCCTCACCCCGCGTCCCTCGTCGCCTCTACATCTCTCCGTACAGCTTCATATAACTGTCGTACCGGTCGCTCGTGATCTGACCGCTAGCCACCGCATCGCGAATCGCGCACCCTGGCTCGGCGAGGTGACGACAGTCACGAAAGCGGCAATTGCCAAGATGCTCTCTGAACTCGAGGAAGCAGCGGTCGAGCTCCTCCGTCGGAAGGCCCCAAACGCCTACTTCGCGCAATCCCGGGGTGTCGACCACGTAGCCGCCGCCGGGAAGCGGGTGCATGTCCGCGCCAACCGTCGTGTGGCGTCCTTTCATTACCGATGTGCTGATCTCCCCGACGCGCAGGTCGAGCCCCGGGTAGATGGCGTTGAGCAGCGACGACTTCCCGACGCCCGACGGACCGGTGAGCGCCGACACTCTGCCGCGCAGCACGTTGGCCAGCTCGGAGAGCCCATCGCCGCGCTTCACACTGGTCGCGAGCACGGGATAGCCGGCGCGCTCGTACGCGCCGAAGCGCTGCCGCACCTCATCGATCCCCACGAGGTCAACCTTGTTGATGACGATGTGTGGCGGGATGTCGTGCGCGGCGGCGACCACCAGGAATCGGTCGAGCATCCGTGGATGCGGCTCGGGAGCGGCCGCGGCAAAGACGATCACGGCCTGGTCGATGTTCGCCGCCACCACCCGCTCGCCGAATCCGCCACCCGGCGCCCGCCGCGCCAGCTTCGAGCGGCGCGGGAGCAGCTCGGCGATCGCCCACGCCGCGGCGCCTGGATCGTGCTCGATCACCACCTCGTCGCCGACGGCGAGCTTCACGGCGCCCTGCTTCAGGCGTCCACGCAGCGACGCCTCTCGCACGGTTCCACGCTCGGTGTGTACGTCCCACACGCCGCCGGCGCCGCGGAGCACGACGCCCCGCTCCGCCACGATCCCGGTCGATGCGTCAGGCACGAGACGCGCGGCGCGCCGGCGGCAGGGGGATCACTCTTCAGGCTCCTCATCGTGGATCACGTCCCACCACCGCCGGCTCGAGGGCGCGCGCGCGCGGATGAGGTCATCGAGTATCCGCTTCACGTCGTCGAGCGAGAGCGCCCCCACCTTTGCGCGCGCCTCCTCCGGCGTGGGCGCGCGCGCGAGGAAGTCGGTCTCGAGGTGTCCGCTCACCTTCGGGTCGCCACGTCCCCAGCGCACGAAGAGGAGATAGCCGCCATACGCGTCGACTGGGTCGTCGGTCGCATCCGTCTCGATCTCCACGCTGTACGACAGTCCGTCCGACCCCTCGAACGCCGCCGGCCGCGCGTGCACGGCCATGTAGCCGCCGATCGTTCTCTCGTCGCCCTTGGAATGGTCCGGGGGGAGGAACCTGCCCATCGGTCTAGCGTCGTCCGCCCAGGATCTCGCGCATCACGTTGCCGGTAATGAAGGCGAGGTTCGCCGGCCGCTCGGCGAGCCGGCGCATGAGATAGGGATACCACTGCGTTCCGAACGGCACGTACACCCGCAAGTTGTATCCCTCGCGCACCAGACGCTCCTGCAGGTCGCGCCGCACGCCGTACAGCATCTGGAACTCGAAGCGGTTCGCCGGAATCTGCTTCTCCCGCACGAATCGCCTCGCCTCCTTGATGATCGCCTCGTCGTGCGTCGCGAGTCCCGGGTAGTTGCCATCGAGCAGGAGCTTGTGCATGCACCGGACGAAGTTCGCATCCGTGTCGGCCTTCTCCGGATAGGCCACGGTCGCCGGCTCGTGGTAGGCACCCTTGCAGAGTCTCACCCGGCACTTGAGCATGATCGCGCGCTCGCAGTCGGCCTGCGTGCGATAGAGGTAGCTCTGGAGCACGATGCCGACGTGGTCCGAGTACACCGGATACAGGCGATCCTCGAACAAGCGCAGCGTCCGCTCGGTGTACTCGCTCGACTCCATGTCGATGCGCACGAACGTTCGATAGTCGCGCGCCCGATCGAGGATGTCGTGCATGATCGTCACGCACAGATCCTCGGAAATGTCGAGGCCCATCGCGGTGAGCTTCACCGAGACGTTCGCGTTCAGCCGGCGCTCGTGGATCCGGTCGAGCATGTAGAGATACTCGCGTCCGGCCGAGCGCGCCTCCAGCTCGTTGCGCACGCTCTCGCCCAGCAGATCGAGCGATGCGGCGACGTTTCTCCGGTTCAGCGCTTCGACGGCCCTCAGCGCATCCTCGAGCGTCTCCCCCGCCACGAACCGCAGCGCGACGCGCTTCGCAAGGCGGTTGCTTCGTATGAAGTGAAAGACGCGCTGCTGATTCGAGAGATAGAGGAGTGTCTGACGCAGCATGAGTCCGGTTTGGCGGCCCCGCAATATACCGGCGCCCTGTGGGGACCGTCAGGGCTCGATGCTTCGCCCGGCGCGAATGGGCTCGACGACCCGAAGGATGAGCAGCTCAACGCCGCGCGACAGGCGCGCGTGGAGCTCCATGTCCTCAGCCCGTCATCGCGTTCGGGATCGCGGACGGACGTCGGCACGGTGCCAGGAGGCAGCGATCAGGCGACGACAGCGGCTCAGGGGAGCGTTTGCGCCGCCGGGCCGAGGTGCTCCTCCACGAAGCGAGTCATCATCGCGTACAGGTGCGCACTGGTGCTCCCCCCGGATATCGAGTGAGTGCGATTAGGGTAGAGCATGAGCTCGAACTGCTTGCCGGCGCTCTGGAGCGTGTCGGCCAGCACGATCGAGTTCTGCATGTGCACGTTGTCGTCACCGGTGCCGTGCACGAGCAGAAACGCGGCCGTCATGCCGCGTGCATGCGTGAGTGGCGCCGACGCGACGTACCCTTTCGTGTTGTCCCGCGGTACCCACATGTAGCGCTCGGTATAGATCGTGTCGTAGAAGCGCCAGTCGGTCACCGGGGCAACGGCGATGGCCGCGCGGAAGAGATCCCCACCCTTCCCCGCCGCGAGCGAGGACATGTATCCACCGTAGCTCCACCCCCAGATACCGATCCGACTCCCATCCACCCAGCGCTGTGAAGCGAGCCAGCGCGCAGCGTCCATCTGATCGCGCGACTCGTAGTCACCGAGGTTCAGATAGGTGAGCTTCTTCCACGCGCGACCACGCGCTCCGGTACCACGATTGTCGACGCTCACGACGACGAATCCGCGCTGCGCGAGGAGCTGATGCCACAGATACCGGGTTCCACCGTAGACATCGAGCACCGTCTGTGAGCCTGGGCCGCCATAGACGTACATCAGCACGGGATACTTCCGTGTGCTGTCGAAGTCGGTCGGAACGATCCGGTAGGCGTGCAGTGAATCACCGCTGGGCATGGGGATCATGAAGAACTGCGGCGGCCGAATGGCGAGGCGCTGCAGCCGCGCGCGCAGCGTATCGTTGCTCACCAGCACGCGCCGCTGCCGCATGGCTGGCAGGTCGAACAGGGTAGCGGTTGGCGGCGCGGTTGCCGCGCTGTGCCGGTCGATGAGGAATCGAGCGCCGGGAGAGAGCGCCGCCGAGTGCGTACCGGGCGTCGTCGTCACCTGTGCGCGTGCGCTCGCCTCGCGAAGCGAGTAACGGAAGACCTGGCGCTGCATCGGCGTCGGCGCAGCCTCCATCACGTAGACGTCGCCACGCCGCTCATCCACTCCCGCGAGCCCCGTCACATCCGCTCCATCGCGCGTGACCTGACGCGCGACGCTTCCATCGCGGTTGTACAGGAAGTACTGCCGCCAGCCTGTCCGCTCGCTCAGCCAGAGGAATTGCCGGCCACCGTTGATCCAGATGGGCTGCTCATCCACGTCCACCCATGCCGAATCGCTCTCCACCAGGATCGGGCGTGCCTCGCCGGAGCCGGCGCTCACCATGAGGAGCTCGATTCGGTTCTGGCGTCGCGGCAGCCGCTGTACGATGAGACTGTCGGCGCCCACCCAGTCCATGCGGGCGATGTAGATCCCGGTATCCGGCCCGACGCTGAGCCACTTCGTGGTACCCGACGCGAGATCGAGCACGCCGACCCGCACGCGGGAGTTTCGCTCACCGGCCTTGGGATAGCGCAGCGGCGTGACCGTCGGGTAAAGCTCCAGCTGGTCGACGAGCGGGAAGGTCGATATCGGCGACTGATCGAACTTCCAGTACGCGATCCGTCGCGAATCGGGACTCCACCGGAACCCGTCGCGGAGGTCGAGCTCTTCCTCGTACACCCAGTCGGTTGTGCCGTTGATGATGACATCGCTGCCGTCGGTGGTGAGCGGTCGTTCCCGTCCGGTCGACAGGTCGGTCACGAACAGGTCATTGTCGCGCACGAACGCCACCTGGCGGCCATCGGGCGAGAACTTGGCGAACATCTGCAGACCGGGTCGTTTCGAGATGGGCGTCAGGCGCTTGGTGGCGAAATCGAGCACGTGGTAGACACCACGGGTCTTCTGTCGCCACACCCGCACCGAGCTGTGATAGAGCAATGCCTGACGCTCATCCGCCGAGAGCGTGATCCCCTCCACCCGGAGCGGCTTGCCATCCACGACGAGTGCCGACGGCTCGACGAGCGTCGTTTCACGCCCGGACGTCGCATCCACGCGAACGATCGATGAGCCTTCGCCCGTCTCCGTACGACTCAGCAGGTAGCTCGTTCCCGCCGCGAGCCAGTGGAGCTCGGGGGCCGAGGAGCTCGAGAAGTCTTCACGCGTGAAGATCCGCTCGATGCTGAGTCGCTCGTTCGCGCTCTGTGCCGGCACCGCGGGCGAGGCCACCGCCAGGCCGACTGCCAGAATCAGGACGTTTCGCATGGCTGCTCGTATGGATGAAAGTGCAAACGCCGACCGTGGTGTCGGCGCGACCGAAAGTGACGCGCGCGGGGATCGTGAGGTCTCTCCGCGCAGACGTGCCTCTGAATTTCGTCTTCGATCGTTCGAGAATCCAGCATATTGCCATGTTCAAGCCATCGTTGTTGGCTGTCGTTGCACTCATGTCGTGCACGGCGCCGACGGAGTCGCGCGAGCCGGGCCCCGAGCCCGTGGTGTACTCGCGCACCTTCAGCGGCGGTCTCATGCAGACGGTGACGCTGTCGAGCGGCGAGGTGAGCCCGGGAGACGTTCTGGAGATCCGATCCGTGCTCGAGAACCGCACCGCCGCCCCGGTCGACGTCGTGAGTCGGATCTGCGGGCTCACGATTCACACGGCCTTGCCGCTGGCACCCGATCAGTTCGCGCGCTGTGGGGGGTACAGCCTTGGCGGCGCGATGCGGCCGGGAGACACACGCGAGGAAAGCCTGTCCGTCGTGGTCGCAGACGGTCCCGGCCGATACACGATCGCCGTCGGCCACGCCCTTTCACCAGAGCTCTGGATGATGGTGGATGTGGTGGTGCGCTAGTCGCGCGACCGCATCCCCGCGCTCCGCGAGTCGAGGCCGATGATCACTGTTCCGACCACGCCGTTGAACTCGTCTTTCACCGGCGTGACCCCGGGCGGCACGATCCAGTCTCCGCCGTCGACGCGAATGTTGAGACGGTGCGCGCCGGACGTGACGGGGAGCGTCACCGTCCAGCGCCCGTCGGCTTCGCGCGAGAGCTCGACCGGATGCCAGTCGGTGAAATCGCCCATGAGCTCCACGCGTCGGGCCCTCGGCGCATACACGTGGAAAACCTGGTCGCTGGCGTCGCCGCGAGTGGTCTCGAAGGCGAGCGCAACGGCGGGCTCGTGCACAGGGCGCGCCGAGCGCCGATTGAGTGAGAAGCGGAGCGAGAGCGTCGCGTAACGGCCGCCGGGAAGGCTCTGCGTGAGGTCGGCGGCGTAGCGTCCGGTGGCTCCCAGCAGCGCGATGTGGTCGGACAGACGCACCGATCCACCCAGGCTCCACGAGCTCACGTCGGCGACGTGCGCGCCGAAGCGGTGGCCAATGGCCGCGTCGAGCTCGACGCGTCCGCGCGCCCACTCCATTCCTACTTCGGTGTCGGAGTACGCCTTCTTGAAGCGCACGTACGGCGTACTGCCCGGCGGCGGATTGAGTGGCGACACATCGGCCAGCACGCTGTCGCGGATCCGGGTACGAGCGACTGACAGACGCAGCAGCGCATTACCGAGACGCGTCCACGCTCCGGCGTCGGCACGAGTGACGTGCTCGCCCTCGCCACCGGTCCACGAGCGACCCAGCGCGCCTCCCACCCACAGCCCACGCGCGTCGGTGACGAGATGCGCTCGTGCCATGCCGATCACCTGACCCACGCGCAGGATCTCACGGTGCGCGTTCACGCCGGCGCGTCCGGCCAGCTCGCCGCGAAGCGGACCGAGGGGCGGCGTGAAGATCGAGCCGGCCATGAGTCCCTGAGCGCTCCAGCCGCCATTCGCGAACTGCGAGAGCGTCCCGGTCGCCAGCAGTGTAGACGTGGCGCCGTTTCGTACGAGTGTGGGAGTGACCGAGAGAACGAGCGACCGCTGTGCGTCATCGTAGCGGATGCTGCCGGTTCCGGCGTCGAGCGTCGCGACGTACTGCGCGCGGCCCACTCCGCTCGAGGCGGCAAGGAGCACGAGCAGCGTGAGACCGCGGACGCGTAAACGCATCGAACTCCGGAACTAGGGACGGCGCTTCGTTCCTTCCAGGGCCTGCGGGCTTGCCGCATCACCGACCGCTCCGCGCGTGGGCGTGGGCGGCAATGACGACGGGAGACCCCTGGACCGAATGGATGCGGCAACAACCGGTGGAGCGCCTGCCATGATGTCTCGCTCCACGTTCCTGCGCAACGTCACGAAGTCCGCGTCCTTTGCTCCGCTGCCGGCGAGGGAGAGCACGGCGCCCGCGGCCGTGTCGGCCGGAACGCCCCTGGCCACGAGGTCGCTCAACACCGCCAGAGGGATCGTGAGCGCCTCGGTCTGGCGCATGGCGCGCAACCGCGTGAGCACCGCCGGACCCGCACCAGCGCGAAGCGCGTCGGCGCCCGCCACGAGCTCCGCCTCCGATGCCACCACGCCGAGCGCGGCTCGCGCCGCCATCAACTCACGCGAGAGCGCTCGCACCGCGGCGGCGATACGTGATCCATCGGCGCGTTTGCTGGCTCCTTCCAGTGCCTTGTCGACCAGCGGCTCGGTGGGCAACCCGGCCGCGCGCGCGGAGTCGACGAGCGCAACCACTTCGGCTCGGGTGCGGCCGTCGAGGCGCGACAGGCGATCATCCTGCGCGCCCGCGCGCACGGGTACGAGCCAGAGCAGCAGCAAGGCGGTGATTGCAAGACGACCGATCACGTCGCGGCATCTCCTACGGTGATCACCGAGCTCGGACGCCCGAAGTCGTCGTCTACGGCCGGGGGCGCCGCCGGGTCGGCTACCCATTCGGTGCCATCCACGATGAAGGTATATGTGTAGCGACCCTCCGCCAGTGGAATTCCCACCGACCACACACCGTCAGCGGAGGTGCGGTGCAACGGGGTGGAGCCAAGGCTCCAATCGTTGAAGTCTCCGACGACCGACACGCTCGAGGCGTTCGGCGCGACCAACACGAACTGCACGAGCTTGACGGTGTCGGGCGCCGGTGCCGATGCCGCCGAGGCGGCAACGTCCACCGCCCCTCGCTCGGCGTCGCGCATCACGTTGGCGATGACCATCACCGCCGCGATCCCGGCCGCGAGCGCCAGACCGCCTAACGGCGACACCATGAGCGGACGCGGGCGGCGCAGCCACTGCCAGATGGCCGGTACGCCGCGCCGCGATGGGGCATCGCGGCGAATGGCGGCCATCACCCGATCGTCGAGCCCCGGGCTGAGTCGCACCGGCGCCCGTAGCTCGCGCGCCACGCGCTCGATCAGCCCGTCCCGCTGCTCTTCGTCATGCATGATATACCTCCTCGAGCAGCCCACGCAGCCGCTCGCAGGCGCGTTTCACTCGCATCTTCAGCGCCGAGATGCCCGCTCCGGTCAGCTCCGCCATCTCCTCGTAGCTCAACTCCTCGACATACTTGAGCAGGAATGCCTCACGCTGCTCGGCCGGAAGCTGCGCCAGCGCGCGATCGATCTCCTCGCGCCAGGCGGTGTTCTCCGCTGGATGGTCGCGCGATGCTCTGGCAACCGCCTCATCGTCCAGGAGCACCGACCGCTCTCGCCGTAGACGGCGCGCTCCTGCCGTACGACAGCGGTTGACGAGAATTCGAAACAGCCAGGACGCGAACCGATCCGGGTCCTCACATCGCGGCAGCGCGCGATAGGCACGCACGAAAGCGTCCTGGAGCGCCTCTTCGGCATCTTCTCGGCTGCCGAGCATGTGCACGGCAAAACGCGCATAGCGGTCGCGATATCGCGCGACGAGCACTGCGTATGCAGCACTATCCCCGTCGAGCACCCGACCCACCAGCGCGGCATCCGTGTCCGTCACGAGGCTAAGACCCCGGGTTCGCGGTTGAAGTCACTGGCACGCCGTACGCTAGCGTGACGTGCCGGGTGAGTCATGGGTCTACACGGCTGCCGGGGTCACCGTTCCCGGCACCGGTACAATTCGGAGATCCGCTTGGTCGTTCGCCGCTTCGTCCCCCCCGCGCTGCTGGCCGCGCTCCTCATTACGGGGTGCAACCTGGACGACCTCGCCCTGGGCACCGCGAGGCCGAGCGCGCGCGTGCGGTTCATGAACGCCAGCCGCGGCAGCCCACCCCTCACTCTCTTTCTCAACGAGCAACCGGTCGCCGCCGGTCTGGCCTACGGCGACGTGTCCGCCTACGTGATGCTGGAAGCGCGCCTCTATACCATAAGAATGAGCACGACCGCGGACGGTGACGAATCCGGCACCGAGTCGCTGGTCTCGGGCACCTTTCATCCGATCGCGGGTGTCACCTACACCCTGTTCGCGGCTGGACCAGACGGGGCGCTGCAGGCGATGCTCAGTGTCGATACTGGCGCCGTGCCCGCAACGGGCTTGGCGAAGGTGAGAGCGATCAATGCCGCTCCCCTGGCGCCTCCCATCGACGTGCACCTCGTCGCGAGCGATCGCTCCCCCGATGCGTCCACGCGGTTGCTGCACCCGTTCACCTTCGGAGCCGGCGCCACGTACAACATGCCGGGCTATGTCGAGCGCGAACCGGGGAGCTACCGCCTGGTGGTGACGCTGGAGGGCACGACCGAGCCGCTGCTCGATGTCTCGCCGATCGATCTCGCGGCCGGCCAGGCCCGCACCATGGTGGTGCTCGACGCCGACGGCGGAGGAGTGGTCGCGAGGGTGGTCGCAGATCGAAACTGAGTGCGCTGGTGAGGGTTCGGGATGCGCGGGTGACGAGAGTGGAGTGAGTGAGCGGTGCGGGTGACGAGAGTGGAGTGAGTGACAAGGGCTAGGGTGAGGAGTATGAGGTTGGAGTGATGGGTCCATCATGCACTTCATCCTCTTCACCCCTGATCGTTCTCACTCACTCCACTCTCGTCACCCCTCTCACTTTCACTCCACTCTCGTCACCCCTCTCACTGGACCGGCTTCCCGGTCCGGGGATAGTAGCGCTTCCCCTGCCGCGCCATCTGGACCAGTGAATCGGCCGGCTCGAAGCGTGGGGAGTAGCGCACGTGGAGGTCCTCGAGCTGGTGCACGATCACGGCGGGGCCGATCGTGTCGATGTACCGGAAGGGGCCACCTCTGAACGGCGGGAAGCCGATCCCGAACACGGCGCCCACATCGCCGTGATGCGGCGCACGCAGGATTCCCTCCTCCAGGCAGCGCGCCGCTTCGTTCACCATCGCCAGTATCGTGCGCCGCTGGATGTCGTCGGCCGAGATGTCGGCGCGTCGCGCTCCGGCGGGAAGGAGCTCGTAGACGCTCTCGTCGACGCCGCCCTTCTTCCCCTTTTCGTCGTAGAGGTAGAACCCCTTCTTTCCCTTTCTCCCCGTGCGCCCCGCCTCGACCACGCGCTGGAGCGACGTGGACGGTTTCATCCGCTCGCCGAAGGCATCGTACATCACCTGGCCGGCCTTTCCCGCCACATCGAGGCCGACCTCATCGATGAGCGTGATCGGCCCGACCGGGAAGCCGAAGTCGACCAGCGCCGCATCGATCGCCTCGACCGGCACGCCGTCGTCGAGCAGCTTCCCCGCTTCATTGATGTACGGCGCGAGAACGCGATTCGCGTAGAAGCCGGGCGCGTCGTTGACGACGATCACCGTCTTCCCGAGCCGCTTGCCGTACGCCACCACCGACACGATCGTCTCCGCGCTCGTCCGCTTCGCCGGGATGACCTCCAGGAGCGGCATCTTGTGAACCGGCGAGAAGAAGTGCATCCCGATGACCTTGTCGGGACGCCTGGCGACTTCGGCGATGCGCGCGATGGGAATGGTGCTCGTGTTCGTGGCGAAGATCGCGCTCGACGGCACGTGCTGCTCCGCCTCCCGCAGCACGTCCTGCTTGACGGACAGATCCTCGAAGACGGCCTCGATCACCAGGTCCACGTTCCCGAAGCCCGAGTAGTCGATGGTGCCGCCCACCATCGCCAGCTGATCCTCGAACGCCGTTCGCGAGATGGCCTTCTTCACCAGCCGCTCGCGCAGGACCTCGTGCACCGCCTTGAGCCCGGATGCGATGCGCGCGTGATCGGTGTCCTTGAGTCGCACCAGAGTGTCGTTCATGGCCGCCACGCCGGCGATCCCGGCGCCCATGAAGCCCGAACCCAGCACGCCGATCTTGTCGATGGCTCTGGGCTCCGGCGCGCCGTGGTCGACGCCCTGGTCCTTCTTGAGCGCGCTGGTGGCGAAGAACAGGAAGATGAGCTGCCGTGACACCTCGGTGACCGCCATCCGACCGAACAGTCGCGCCTCTTCCTTGTAGCCGCGCTCGGTACCGAGCTCGTAGCCGGCGCGCACGGCATCGATGGCCGCGAGCGGCGCCGGGTACTTCCCCTTGGTGGATGACAGCGTCTGCTGGCGCGCCTGTCGGAAGACCACCGATCGCCCGATCCTGCTCTCCAGCACGGTGTCGGCGGCGCCGTGCCCCCTCCGGCGGCGCTGTCGCTTGATCTTCCCGTCGCCGAGTTGCCGGGCGCGGTCGATGGCCACATCGCGCAGGATGGCCGGGTGCACCATCTCATCGATGAGCCCGATCTGCAGCGCCTTCTTCGCCCGCACGTTCTTGCCGCGCAGGATCATGTCCAGCGCGTTGCGCAGCCCCACCATGCGTGGCAGTCGCTGCGTGCCGCCGGCTCCCGGGATGAGGCCGAGCTGCACCTCGGGAAGGGCGAGCACGGTCTTTGGATGCTCCGTGGCGATCCGATAGGGACAGGCCAGCACCATCTCCAGGCCGCCGCCCAGACACGCGCCGTGGATGGCGGCGACGATCGGCACGCGCAGCGCCGCCAGCCGGTCGAGCATGGCCTGCCCGTCGCGACTCAGCCGCTCGGCGTCGGCCTCGGTGCGGATCTCGAGGAATTCCTCGATGTCCGCGCCGGCAATGAAGACGTCCGGCTTGCCGCTGATGACGACGGCGCCCGTCACGGCGCTGTCCCGCTCGATCGATTCGAGCACCGCGACGAACTCGTCCTTCACCGCGCGATTGAACTTGTTCACCGACTCGTTAGGCAGATCGAACGTGATGATCGCCACGCCGTTCTGGATCTCCACGCTCAGCGCCTGCTCGGTGCGCACGTCGTCGATCGTCGTCATGCGGCTGCCTCCACCACCATGGCGAATCCCATTCCGCCGGCGGCGCACACGGTCATGAGACCGAACTCCGCGTTCCGGCGACGCAGCTCGTTCAGCAGCGTGGTCGTGATCCGCGCCCCGGTGGCGCCGAAGGGATGACCGATCGCGATCGAGCCCCCCATCACGTTGAGGCGGGAGCGGTCGACCTCCCCGACGGGCCGGGTATAGCCGGCGCGCTCGGCCCACGCTTGCGACTCGAAGCCGCGCAGATTCGACAGCACCTGCGCGGCAAACGCCTCGTGCATCTCGACGAGCGCCATGTCGGACAGCGTGAGCCCCGCGCGCTCGAGCGCGACCGGCGCGGCCAGCACCGGCGCCTGCAGCAGCTGCTCGCCCGGATCGAGCGCCGCGTACGCGTACGACCTGATGTACCCCAGCGGCGTGTAGCCCAGGGCGCGTGCCTGCTCGTCGCTCATGAGCAGCACGGCCGCGGCGCCGTCGGTGAGCGGCGAGGAGTTGCCGGCGGTCACCGTGCCGTATCGCCGGTCGAAGACCGGCTTCAACGCCTGCAGCTGTTCCAGGTTCGTGTCGGTGCGGATACCATTGTCGGCAGTCACCACGGTGTCGTAGCGCGGCGGCACATATACGGGGACGATCTCGGCCGGGAGGCGCCCGTCCTGCGTGCCGGCCGCCGCCAGGCGGTGCGAGCGGAGCGCGAACTGGTCCTGCTCCTCGCGCGGAATGCCGTTTATCTTCGCCATCTTCTCCGCGGACTCGCCCATCGTCTCACCGGTGGAGGGCTCGGCGATGGCCGGCGTGATCGGCACCAGGTCCTTGGGTCTGATCCTGGCCAACGCGCTCGCTCGGCCGCGCAGGGACTTGGCCTTGCTGGCCGCCATCACCGCGTCGGTGAAGCCGCGCGAGTGGAGAATGGGGACGCTGGACAGCGATTCCGCGCCCCCGGCCACGACGACATCATCGTGACCGAGCACAATCTGGTCGGCCGCGTCGGTGATGGCCTGGTTGGCCGATGCGCAGGCGCGGCTGACGGTGACCGCTGGAATGTGCTTGGGCAGCATCGGCAAGAGCGAGACCTCGCGCGCGATGTTCGGCGCGAGGACCGAGGGCACCACGGTCCCGAAGACGACGTTGTCGACTTCCGTGCCGTCCAGGTTGGCGCGCTGGAGCAGCTCGGCCACGCACAGCTTCCCGAGCTGAATCGCGCTCAGCGATCGGAACGCCGTTCCCGCACGGACGAACGGCGTCCTGACCCCGGCGACGATCGCCACGCGACGCCCGTTGCCGTTTCCAAGAGAAGGCATGGCTGGAACTTAGATGCTGCGAACGACAGGTGGAAGGAGATAATGGACATCACCACCGCCGAACGACTGGATCAATCGCGGCGCTCCGCCGCGGCGCGTGCCGCGATGCTCGCCGAGCTGGAGCACGTCCCGTTCGATGTGCTGGTGATCGGCGGCGGCATCACCGGCTGTGGCGTCGCACGCGATGCGACGATGCGCGGCCTGAGCGTCGCGCTCGTGGAGCGCGACGACTTCGGAAGCGGGACGTCGAGCCGCTCGTCGCGGCTCGTCCACGGTGGACTGCGCTATCTCGAGCACGGCGAGCTGCACCTGGTCTTCGAGTCGAGCCGGGAGCGCCGGATCCTCATGCGCATCGCACCGCATCTGGTGCGTCCGCTCCGCTTCGTGTGGCCGGTATACGAGCACGCGCGAGTCCCGCGATGGAAGCTGGGGGCGGGTCTCATGCTGTACGATGCGCTCTCCCTCTTTCGTAACGTCGGCACCCACAAGCGGCTCGATACGCAGGCGCTGTTGGCGCTGGAGCCCGGGCTCAAGCGGGAGGGATTGCTGGGCGGCGCCTCGTACTTCGACGCCCGCACCGATGACATCCGTCTCACCCTCGCCAACGCCTGCGCCGCCGCCTCCGGCGGGGCCACGGTGGCCAACCACGTCGAGGTGCGTGGCATCGAGAGCGGCTTCGGCGCGACTGCCGTCGACACGCTCACCGGGCGCACGCTGCGCATCTCGGCACGCGCAATCGTGAACGCTACCGGCCCGTGGTCCGACTCGCTGCGCAAGATGGCCGACCCGACCGCGCGCATCGCGCTGCGCCGGACGAAAGGCGCCCACATCAGTGTACCGCGCCGGAAGGTCGCCAACATCGGCGCCATCACCGCGCTCGCGCCCGCCGACGGCCGCGTGCTGTTCGTGCTGCCCGACGGCGACCGAACGATCGTCGGTACCACCGACAACGACTACGACGGACCCGCCGACGCCGTACGCGCGACAGCCAGCGACGTCAGCTATTTGCTCGAGGCGGCGAACACGTACTTCCCCGATGCGCGCCTGACGACGGCCGACGTCATCGCTGCCTGGGCCGGGATCCGACCACTGGTGGCCGATGGCGGGGCAGATCCCGGCCGGGTTTCGCGCGAGCACGCCATCGCCTGGAGCGCTCCACGCTTCCTGACGGTGAGCGGCGGAAAGCTCACTACCTATCGGTCGATGGCCGCCGAGGTCGTGGATCACATCACCCGCTTCCTCGACCGCCAGTCGAGAGCGCACGCGGCCACCGACAGCGTGGTCCTTCCCGGTGGCGACATCGCTCCACTGGACGAGGAGCTCGCGACGGCTCGCTCGGTGACGCTGCTCTCCACGCAGAGCGATCATCTGGTGTATGCGTATGGCAGCGCATGGCGAGACGTGTGGGCCCTTGCCCAGGCTGACCCGACCCTGGCCGCGCCGGTCGCGCCGCACCTGCCGTACATCACCGCCGAGCTCCGCTACGCCGTGGAGCACGAGATGGCCCTCACGCTCGCCGATCTGCTGATTCGCCGCACACACATCGCCTTCGAGACGCCCGACCACGGCATGTCGACCGCTCCCATGGCGGCGCGCATCGTGGCACCACTGCTCAAGTGGGGCAGCGACCGCGTCGCGCAGGAGATCAAGCGATATGAAAGTGAAGCGGCCAGGATATTCGGAGGAAAGGAATCGCGAGGGTGACATGACTGACGCGGGTCATGGATCACCCGGGCCTCACCGGCTCCCGCCACTGTCGTCACGCTCATCACGACCCGTCCTCTCCGTGACCCTGATCGCGCGTACGAGATTGATCCGCGACAGCCCACCGGCCGAGATGTAGTGCGGCAGCTCTTCACGCCCCAGTACGTCGCGGGCGATGGCGCGATCGGGCCAGCCCTGATCGATGCGGCGCTCGATGCCCGCGATCGTCTCCTCGAGCCAGTCCGCCTTCGCGTTCAGCGCGCCGACCGGATCGCGCACGAGGCCGCGGTGCGCGTCGAACATTCGACGCGGGCCCAGGGTCGCCGCGGTGCGCACGCTCCGCACGATCAGGCGCGGATCTTCGGCCGGGTGAGCGACCCGCACCTTGACGCCTAGAAAGAGGTCGCCGGCGAACAGCGTCTCACTCTCGGGGTCCCACACCACGTGGTGATCGGCCGAGTGGCCGGGCGTGTGCACCAGAGTGAGTCCGTCACTGACGAGCGGCGCGACCGGCGAGCGCAGCGGAACCACCTCACCCCAGATGAGGCGGCGGTACAGCCCGATCTGCTCGGCCGCGCGCAGCGCATCGATCGTGGCGGGGGCGGCCGCGATCGGGATGCCGCGCTGCGCCACCAGCTCGGCATTCCCCGCATGGTCCTCGTGAAAGTGCGTGAGCAGCACGCCACGGGGGCGCGCGGAACGCAGATAGTCCGCAAACTCGCCAGCAACGCCCGGGAACCCGGCATCGACGAGCATCCCGCGCACGAGGTACGCGCTCACCGAGTAGCCGACCATCCGGCTGCGACGCGACGACATGAGCACGCGTGTGACATCGCCGAAGGTCTCGAGCTCGAGCATGGACGCACACAGGCTGGACAGCGGTTGGCCAACAGTCTACAATGAAATCAGGACCATTCGAACAGCGCCCGGCCCGTGAGGCCGGGCGCTCCACTTTTGCGCTGTTGCCGAGATGATCGAAGAGCTGAAGCAGAAGCTGGGTGAGGAAGTCGAGCGTCTTCAGCACGAGCTGAACGTCATACTCCCGAACGAGATCCGCCGAGCCGTGGAGCACGGCGACCTGCGAGAGAACAGCGAGTACAAGGCTGCCCTCGAGCGGCAGCAGTTCGTGCAGGCCCGGCTCGGCCAGCTCCGCATGCGCCTGAGCAAGCTGTCGCAGATCGACGTCACACAGATCCCGGTCGACAAGGTGGGATTGGGCTCACGCGTCGTGGTCGAGGATCAGCACACCAAGGCGACCGAGATCTATCATCTGGTGTTCGGCGATGCACTGGAGTTCGAGGATGGCCACGTGAGCATGGGCTCACCGATCGGTCGCGCGCTGGTGGGCCGCGAGGTCGGTGAGGAGATCACGCTCAAGCTGCCCAGCGTCACTCGGCGGCTCAGGATCGTCGAGCTCCAGACTATCCACAGCAACGTTCTGGAAGAGTAGAAGAGTAACTGGCAGGGGGGCCCTCTGTCGGGCCGCCGAGCAAGGGACGAATGGGATCGATTCCCGGCGATGGACCCGTGGAGGCCCCTCTGCTCGGCCACCGAGCGATGGACTAACGGTAGTAATTTCCAGTAATTCAGTGCTGCATGAGAGAGTAAGAGCGTAACGGGGCACACCCTTACGCTCTCATCTCTGAGCTCCTACTGAATTACTGGAAATCACTCCCTTTAGTCCGTTGCTCGGTGGCCAAGCAGAGGGGCCAGCCCTAATCGTCCGTCCGGTCGAACCTAACTGCGCTCTCACTCACGCCCACAGCTTCAGCTCTTTCCTTCCCTGCGCCGTCGTCATCGCCCCGACGGCTCTGGCGTACGTACCCACCTGCAGCGCAACGACCTTGCCCGCGCTCACGAGTCCGCGTGTGATCGACGGTGGTGCCTCGGGCGGGCTCTCGTTGTGCTCCCAGATCCAGCGCAGGGGATCGTCGGAATTCGGGCTCAGGAGGCGCAGGAAGCCCTGCCGTCGCTGGCGCCTCGGTAGGAGCCAGAGGCGAAGCAGCTCCTCCGAGGCGAGGCCGATGGGCTGGTTCAGCCGCTCCATCGCGCGCGCCGGGCGAAGCAGCGCGAGGTGCAAGCGCGAGGAGCGCGATGGGCAGGCGGACGCAATCGCTTCGCGCGGAATCGCGGTGCCCAGCAGGCGCGACGTGAGCTGAAGCGAGAGCGCGAGCGCAGCGCCGAGATGGCCATCGCGCGCGCGCCGCACCGTGTCGTCCCAGTCGATGTCGGACGTCGCCGCCACGATGCGGTCGACGTCGACCAGTCGCGTGAGCCGCGTGAATCCCTCCTGCACGCTCTGCAGCACGATGTGCAGCAGCATGTGCTCGGCGCGCGGCATGCGCACCGCTGTCCCGCCGCCGTTCCGGCGCTGGATTGCCTGCGCCATGAACGCTTCGGCGTCGAGCCGGAACGGCGTGTGGGGACGCGCGAGCCCCCAGTGCAGCTCGACGATTCCACCACGCCCATTCTCGAGACGCAAATGGAAATGGTGGGCGCGAAAGCCTTCAACCTCCATCTCCGAGAGCGGAATCGCGTAGCCCAGCGGTTCGAGCAACTGTGCCGCGCTCTCGAGCTGCTCGATGGGGAGCAGCACGTCGACGTCGCCATAGAAGCGCTCCGCCGGCTCGCGGTAGACCGTGCCCGCGAGGGCGCCACCCTTGAGGAGCACCGAGTCGATTCCGCCACGCCGCAACGCGCCCAGCACGCGGTCGCGCTCGACCTCGAACACCAGCGCGCGCCGGCGGTATCGCTTGAGCAGGTCCCGCAGGGATGCGCGCGCCTCGTCAGGCAGACCCGCCATCACCGCCGAGCGCTCGAGCGTGGAGAGCACGAGCGCCGTGAGCGCATGCTGGTCGGAGAGCGCGAGCAGCGCCTCCCGCCACGCACGATCGCGCAGGCGCGGCGCGAGCCCCGCCAAGCCACGCTCCGCATCGCGCCGGCAACAGGTCGCCAGTGCGAGCAGAAGTGAGCGGCGGGCGCCGTTGAGGTGCGGGGACTGCTTCATCTCCACTCGAGCCCTGCTTGGGGAAACGTACAGGCTAACGACCGTCCGCGACGCGTGCTGTGACCGGCGGCCCACGCGGCTGCAAGGCCGCCCGCAGGTTCTGAACCACTCGCGTCTGGCCAATCCCGTCCCTTGCGGTCCGATCGCAAGCTGGCTGCGATGCACTGGACCGATATCGGTGCACCGATGCAACATAGAAACGTCCGTTTATCGAGTTCAACGGCATCTCGGCGCCGTTGAAACAGGCACGGGTGTTGAAACGGGACGGGCGTCCATGTCCCGCGCGGCAGCCGCTCCTGGCGATCGCGGTAGCACGACGCATCTTCGCCAGACGGCTGGGCGGGCCTCTTGTATGCGGTCTCACCGGTCGCTTGAATGACGTCCATCGCCGAACTGGAGCAGTCCATCACGCCGCCGTCGGAGCCCATCCCGCCCGGACCGGTCAAGACCACCCTCGTCATCCAGCCATCAGGCGTGTGGCCGCGCCTGAACCTGGGCGAGCTCTGGACGCATCGGGGCATCCTCGCCTTCCTGATCTGGCGCGACGTGAAGGTGCGGTACGCGCACACGATTCTCGGCGCTGGCTGGGCGATCTTTCAGCCCGTGATGACGATGCTCGTCTTCACCGTCATCTTCGGCCGGTTCGCGAAGATCCCGTCCGACGGCGTCCCCTACCCGGTCTTCGCGCTCGCTTCCCTGGTGCCGTGGATGTACTTCGCCAGCGCCACCACCGGCGCGGCCAATAGCCTGCTCTCGAATCCCGAGTTGATCAGCAAGATCTACGTGCCGCGGCTGATCATCCCGCTCACTCCGGTCCTGTCGGGACTGGTCGAGTTCGCCATCGGCCTCGTGCTGCTGCTCCTCCTCGCACTGTGGTTCGGCAACGCTCCGACGCCGGAGTCGCTGCTCCTCCTGCCCTTCGCGCTGGCGGTCACACTCATGACTGCCATCGGCGTCGGGTGCTGGCTCTCGGCGCTCAACATCCAGTACCGTGATGTCAAGCACATCACGCCCTTCCTGATGCAGCTGTGGATGTATGGCTCACCGGTGGTGTACCCGCTGTCGATCGTCCCCGAGCACATCAGGCCTTTCTATGTGCTCAACCCGATGGCCGGCGCGATCGAGGGGTTCCGCTCCGCCCTGCTCGGCACCGGCTCGCTCTCCCTGTCCACGGCCGTGCCGGCATTCGTCGTGAGCGCTCTGCTCGCGATCACCGGCGCGATCTACTTTCGGCGAACGGAGCGTGTGTTCGCCGACGTCTCCTGACGGACGGACCATGAGCGCAACGGCGATTCGGGCGGAGAGCCTGAGCAAGCAATACTGCGTGGGCAAGCGTCAGTTCTACGGCGACACGCTGCGCGATGCGCTCGTGAGCGCCATTCGCGCGCCGTTCAACCGCCGGAACGGTGTGGCCGAGGATGACGACAGGAACGTCTGGGCGCTCCGGGACGTCTCGTTCGAGGTGAACGAAGGAGAGGTGCTCGGCATCATCGGCCGCAACGGCGCCGGGAAGAGCACGCTGCTCAAGATTCTCTCGCGGGTCACCGAGCCGACGCGCGGCCGCGCCACCGTACACGGACAGGTGGGGTCGCTCCTCGAGGTCGGAACCGGGTTCCACCCCGACCTCACCGGACGCGACAACGTCTATTTGAACGGCTCCATCCTCGGTATGTCGCGCCGGTACATCGAGAGCCAGTTCGACGAGATCGTGGCGTTCGCCGAGGTCGAGAAGTTCCTGGATACGCCGGTGAAGTACTACTCCAGCGGCATGCGCGTGAGACTCGCGTTCGCTGTCGCGGCGCACTTCCAGCCGGAGATTCTCGTCATCGACGAGGTGCTCGCGGTGGGGGACGCGAAATTCCAGGAGCGGTGCTTGGGCAAGATGGACAGTGTCGCGCGCTCCGGCCGCACGATTCTGTTCGTCAGTCACCACATGGCATCGGTGCGCAAGCTGTGCTCGCGCTGTCTGTGGATCGACGCCGGCCGCATCGCCATGGACGGCCCCACCGCCGAGACGGTGAACGCGTACCTGCGGCCGCGAGTGGACGAGGAGCAGCCGGCGGTCATCGACCTGCGCGACTGGAAGAACCGGTACGGCCTCGGGATGATGGCCCATCTCCTGCGCGCGCGGCTGCTCGACTCGACCGGGACGCCCACGACGGTCCTGCATCGCACGGAGCCGGCCACGATCGAGTTCGATATCTCGGTCGAGACCCCGCACCCACTGCGGCTCGACGCCACCGTCGTCTCCGAGTCGGGCGACAACGTCCTCTTTCTCTCGCACTACGACACGCCGGACGTGCTGCCGCGCGGCGTGGAGGGTCGCTACCGCGTATCCGCGACCGTGCCCTCGCTGCCGCTGGCCGCCGGAAGCTACCACCTGCGACTCGGCGTGCAGACCGAAAGGCAGCACGAGCTCGACGTCGTGGACGACGTGCTTCCGTTCAGGGTGGAAGAGCCCGAAGACTCGCCGCGCCCATTCAGGACGACCATGCGTCACGCCTTCTGTTCGGTCCCCAGCACCTGGCGCCTGCGGCCGTTGAACGGCGAGTCGCCGGCGGAGTCGTGATGCGGATCATGTACTGGTCGCAGCTCTACGCCCCATACATCGGCGGCGTGGAAGTGACGGCGGCCAAGCTGCTGACGGGACTTCGGGCGCGCGGACACGAGCCCCTCGTGGTGACTTCACACGGGCATCTGGATCTGCCGGACGTGGGGGTGCAGGACGGCGTGCCCGTCCATCGATTCTTCTTTGCGAGTGCGCTCGCCAACCGCGATCTCGAGCAGATCGTGCGCGAGCGACGCCGCCTGGCGGCGCTCAAGCGCGAGTTTCGACCACATCTCATCCACGTGAACATCAGCGATCCGAGCTTCGTGTTTCACTATCAGACGGCCGATGCGTGGCCGGCGCCGTTCCTGGTGACGCTGCCGGTGTTCATGCCCGAGGGCGGCGGCGCCGACTCGCTCATGGGACGTGCGCTGCGCGAGGCGGCGTGGGTGACGGCGCCATCGCAGGCGGTGCTGGATGATGCCCGCCGCATCGTTCCCGAGATCATCTCACACTCGTCCGTGCTGCACTACGGGCTCGACATGCCCGATCTCCAGCCCTCGCCACTTCCGTTCGACGCACCGCGCATTCTGGCGATCGGGCGACTGGTGCCCGAGAAGGGCTTCGACCTCGCGATCGGCGCGTTTGCCCGAGTGTTGCGGCAGGTCCCGGCGGCGCGGCTGATCATTGCCGGCGATGGCGTCGAGCGCCCGGCACTCGTGCGGCAGGCTTCCGAGCTCGGCGTCGCGGGTGCCGTGGACTTTCTCGGCTGGGTGGATCCCGCCGAGGTTCCGCGCGTCATCAACACCTGCACGATGGTGCTCCAGCCATCGCGGTGGCAGGAGGCATTCGGGCTCGTGGCGCTACAGGGCTCGCAGATGGCGCGCCCTGTCATCGCCGCGCGCGTGGGTGGCGTCGGCGAAGTAGTCGTGGAAGGCGAGACGGGTCTCCTGGTGGACAAGGATGACACCGCCGGGCTCGCCGACGCCATCCTCGCGCTGCTCGCGAACCCGGAACAGGCCGCAGCGATGGGTGCGGCCGGTCGCAGCCGTGCGGCCGAGGAGTTTCCCATCGAGCGACACGTTTCCCAATTCGACTCCCTGTATCGGCGGCTCGCCGAGGAGAATGCACATGCTGGAACCGCGTAATCGATTCATTCCGAACGAGGATGAGTGCGCCGCGAAGGTGATCGATGGCGAGGCCGTTCTCATCAACTTGTCCAACGGCACGTACTACAGCATGGACAAGGCAGGCGGGTTCATCTGGTCGCTGATCGCCGAAGGTCGCTCGGTCGACGAGATCGTCGACGGTCTGGTGTCCAGCTATGACGTCGGTCGCGATCGCGCCGCGGTCGACGTGGAACGGCTGCTCGCCGAGCTCGCCGCTGAAAAGCTCGTGATGCCCGCCGTGGGGGAACGCCTCGTGCTGAGCCCCCTGGCCGTGAGCGGCGACAAGCAGCCCTACGACGAGCCGCGCCTCAACAGCTACCGCGACATGGCCGACCTGTTGGCGCTGGATCCGCCGATGCCTGGCATCAAGGAAGTGCCATGGCAACCCACGTCCAGCGCGACGGAGCAAAGCCTCTGACGATGCGACACGGCCTGTCGTCCGCCGCGCCGGCGGACACGAGCGACGTGTACGTGTCGCGCGTCGCGAGGCACGGCCACCCGTTCGTGGCCATGGCATCGGCGTTCGCGCGCGCGAGCGTCCGCTGTGACTCGGCGCTCGTCACCCGGCATTACGCCTTCGGGGGACATGGAGTGCGCGTTCGCCTGGTGGGCGAGGCGCTCGCCCGCGAGCTCGTCCGGCCGCTGGCGCACTTGCGGGTGAGCACGCGGCGCGCGCCAAGGGCGACGCTCACCATCGACGTGTGGGACGGCAGCGAGTCCGGCGAGCCCATTCCCCGGTCGCCCATCCTCGAGCAGGGGTGGATGGCGTGGCCCGCCGGAGACGGGCGATTTCTCGCGTCGGGCGATGGACGGTTCATTGGCTATGATACCGACAGCGCGGTGACGTGGCTGGATCGCCGCACCGGGCGCGTGGTCGGCTGGCGCGCCGACGGTCTCCGGCTCTCGGTGCACGAGCGCACGCGTCCCATTCCCTTCATTCTGCCGCTGGCCCTTCAGGATCGCGGCATGCAGCTCGTGCACGCCGGTCTCGTGTCGGTGGAGTCGCGTGGGATTCTCTTCGGCGGCAGCAACGGCGCGGGGAAATCGACCTGCTCGCTGCTCTGCCTGTGTGCCGGGCTGGAGTTCCTGAGCGATGACCACGTAGGATTGCAGGAGACGGACGACGGTGGCTTCGTGGGACACAGCATCTACGCATCGACGCGGCTCGAGCCCCATCACCTGTCCCGCTTCCCGCTCCTGGCTCCGCACGGAATACCGAGCGATCACCCAGCCGAGACCAAGTCGCTGGTGCAGCTCGCGGAGGTGTTCCCCGAGCGCATGCGGAGCTCGGCGCGCGTAAGAGCGCTGGTGCTGCCGAAGATCGTCGGCGGCGCGGCCGCGCGCATCATGCCCGTGTCGCGAGCCGAGGCGCTGCGCACGCTCGCCCCCAGCTCGCTGCTCATGCTGCCCTTCATGCCGGCACGGTCTGGCTTCGAGAAGCTCGTGCGCCTGGTGGAGACGGTTCCGTGCTACCGTCTGGAGATGGGCAGCGACCTGGACGCCGTACCGGCGCGCGTACTGGAGCTGGTTGGCGCGCTGGCTGCCGCATGACGCGCATTCTGTTCTGGACCGACGCCTTCTGGCCGAACATCGGCGGTGTCGAGGTGCTCGGCGCCCGCCTGGTGACAGCGCTGCGCGAGCGCGGACACGAGATTCTCGTCGTCACGCGGCGCGACCAGCTGGCGCTCGCCGCGGAGTCGTCGTTCGAGGGGATTCCGGTGCGCCGCTTCGAGTTTCTCCAGGCTGCCGAGAGCCGCGATGCATTCCGGTGGCTGGAGCTGCGACGCGCCGTGGCCGTGCTCAAGCGCGAGTTCGCCCCTGATGTCGTCCACGTCTACCACGCGGCCTTCGACACGATCCTGCATCTCGAGACCCGGGACGCCCATCTCGCCGCCGAGCTGTGCACGATCCATAACGCCTTTCCCGACCACGTGCTCCCTCCCGGCTCCATGCTGCGCCGCCTCCTGGCGACGGCCGATTGGGTGACGGCGTGCTCGGCCGCGGCGCTGGAGCGGATCCGGCGGCAGGCGCCGGAAATCGTCGACCACTGCTCGGTGATCGTCAACGGACTCGAGCCATCGACGTATCCCCCGAGCCCCCCACCACTCGAGGCGCCGCGGCTCCTCTGCATCGGCCGGTTGGCGACGAACGAGAAGGGATTCGATCTGGCGCTCGCCGCGCTTGCCCGGCTCGTTAGGCGCTATCCGCGACTCCGCCTGGCGATCGCGGGCGACGGTGATGAGCGCGCGAGGCTCGCGCACATCGCCGAGGAGCTGGGGATCGCCGACCGGGTGGATTTTCTGGGGTGGGTGAATCCGGCGCTCGTTCCGGCCGTGATCGCGCAATCCACGCTGGTGCTCATGCCGTCGCGCACGGAGGAGGCGTTCGGGCTCTCCGTGCTGCAGGCGGGACAGCAGGGCCGCGCGGTGATTGCCGCGCGCGTGGGCGGACTTCCCGAGGTGGTCGAAGATGGCGAGACCGGCCTCCTCGTCGAGGCCGAAGACGGCGGAGCACTGGCACGCGCCATCGCGCTGCTGCTCGACGATCCGCCCAAGATGCTGGCGATGGGGAAGGCAGCGCGGCAGCGGGCCTTGACCGCGTTCAGCTGGGATGAGCACATCGACGCCTACGACCGATTGATTCGAGACCTGGCGGCGCGCCGTGCGGTGCGCGCTGGAGCCGCCGGCGCATGACCACCAGGAGGGAGTGATGAACCCACTCATCAGCTGCATTGTCCCCACGCACAACGGGGAGCGCTACGTGCACGAGGCGATCGACAGCATCCTTGCGCAGACGTATCAAGGACCGACCGAGGTCATCGTCATCGACGATGGCTCAACGGATGGCACGAAGGCACGGGTGGAGCGGTACGGATCGCGCGTGCGCTATCACTACGAGCCGGACGTGGGTCCGCCCGCGGCGCGCAACGCCGGACTGGTCGAGGCACGGGGCCAGATGGTGGCCTTTCTCGATGGCGACGATCTCTGGCATCCGGAAAAGCTGGAACGGCAGATGGCACGCTTCGCCGCCCGCCCGGAGCTGGACTACTGCCTCACGCACGTGAAGCTCTTCTGGATCCCCGAGCTCAAGGAAGAGGAAGAGAAGTACAAGGACTCGGAGCGCGTCCAGCCGCCGGGCTACGCCACGACCACGCTGCTCGCGAAATCCTCGATCTTCGACCGGGTGGGCGGCTTCGACGCCAAGCTCTGGTTTCCCGATGCCGCCGACTGGTTCACCCGCGCCACGCAGGTCGGCGCGGTGAGCGAGGTGCTCCCCGACGTGCTCACCTACCGCCGCATGCACCACACGAACATCACGCGCCGCAAGACGGCGCAGGCGCGGCGCGAGTGGCTGGAGTTTTTGAAATCGTCGCTGGATCGCCGCCGTGAGAGCGAATCCGGGACCGGGGCCGGCACGCAGTGAGCCTGCCGGACATCGTGGAGCGCTCGTCAGGCGAGTTCCGGCATTCGGGGGCCTTCCGTGTGCCGACGGCCCCGCTGCGACGAGCGCGGCTGGCGGACGCGCTGAGCGTCCTCCTGCCGCGCTCGGACCAGAGCTGGCTGCTGCGTGCGTGCCTCCTGTCGGCCGAGCCCGGGCGCGATGCGTGGCGGCAGTGGCAGCGGTTTCACGAGGATGTGAAGGCCGCCCTGAGCGACGATGCGTCCGGTGCGAAGCAGATCCTCCCCCTGCTCTACACCACGCTCAAGCGAAACGGCGCCGATCTCGATCCATCGCTCAGGCCGTATCTCACCACGTCATACGCCCGGGAGGAGATGCGCAACGAGGCGTACCGCGCGATCGGCCGCGCCGCGCTCCAGGCGCTCGCCGCTCACGGTGTGAACGTGATCGCCGTGAAGGGCGCGGCGTTGGCGGAGAGCGTTTACGGTCATCCGGCGCAACGCCACAGCCACGACATCGACCTGCTCGTGGCGCCCGACGATCTGGATCGCGCCATCCGCGCGCTGGCGAGCGCACGGTTCACGCGCGCGGCCGCCTCACTGGATCACGGCGCGCTCGACGTCCGGCTCGACCATCCGTCGGGGCTGCCGGTGGAGCTCCACGGAACGCTGTTCGCGATCCCCTTCTACGACCCGCCGATGGCCGACGTGTGGCAGCGCACCCGCCCATCGATGGTCGCCGGGGTCGCCACGCGCACGCTGACCCCGGAGATGTCGCTCGTGCACGTGTGCGGACACGCCTCGTACTCGTGGAGTCGCCAGTCGCTGCGCTGGGTGTGTGACGCGTGGTTCATCATCGAGCGCGAAGCCGACCTCGATTGGCACGAGGTACTCGACATCGCACGCCGCACGCGTCTCACCCTGCCGCTCCTGGTGATGATCCGATACCTGCACGACACGTGTGGCGCGCGGGTGCCGGGTCTCTTCCTCGCCCGCCTCGGCGAGCTGTTCGATCGCGCCCCGGCCGTGGAGCGCGATGTCGCCCTCTTCGCCGCACGCAGCGGTACCCGCGAGCCGCTCCTATCGATCCTGCGCCGCATGCCCGGCGGCTGGCGCACGCAGGCCAGCGCGGTCCGATGGCTGCTCTTTCCGTCGCGCGAATATCTGAAGGGGGAGGCAGTGGGAAAAGCGAGCACCGGGGGATCGTTCAGATACTTGAGTCGCGTAATCGAGTACGCGAGGGGAAGCAGCACGACCACGAGAGCCTGGGGTCGGGCCGCCGAGCAACGGACTGACGGGAGCAACTACCAGTGATTCAGTACTGCATGAGAGAGTAAGAGCGTAAAGGTGCACAGCCTTACGCTCTCATCTCTCAGCTCCTACTAAATTACTGGAAATCACTACCTCTAGTCCGTTGCTACCCGGCCAAACAAAGGGGCTCTACTCATTCTCTGGGAATCACG
>DATFFQ010000083.1:0-8972 GCA_035249955.1 Gemmatimonadaceae bacterium | reverse complement strand
CCCGCGCGCCGCGATACGGCCACTCCGCCATGACCGACCCGCGGCGCCAGCTGCCGAGCGTCAACGCGCTCCTCGCCGCCGAGCCCGTGCGGGCGCTGCTCGATCGCGCTCCGCGACAGCTCGTCGCCGACGCCGTGCGCCAGGCGGTGGACGAGGCGAGGCGCGATCCGCGGCACGCCCCGCGTGATGAAGCGGGGTGGGGCGTGTTGGTTGCCAGCGCGCTCGACGCGCTGGAGCAGCGCTCGCTGCGCCCCGTGTTCAACGCCACCGGCGTCGTGCTGCATACGAACCTCGGACGCGCGCCGCTGCCTCGCGCCGCGGTCGACGCCATCGCGCAGGCGGCAACGGGATACTCCAACCTGGAGTACGACCTGGACCAGGGCACTCGCGGATCGCGCTACTCGCACTGCGCATCGCTCCTGTGCGAGCTGACGGGCGCCGAGGGCGCGCTCGTGGTGAACAACGGCGCCTCGGCGCTGCTGCTCGCGCTCAACACCTTCGCCGAGGGGCGCGATGCGGTGATCTCGCGCGGCGAGCTGGTGGAGATCGGCGGCAGCTTCCGCGTGCCCGACATCATGTCGAAGAGCGGCGCCAAGCTCGTCGAGATCGGCACGACCAATCGCACCCACCTCGAGGACTATCGGCGCGCGATCACGCCCGACACCGGTGCCCTCCTGAAAGTCCACCGCAGCAACTTCACCATCGAAGGCTTCGTGGCCAGCGTGAGCGTGAGCGAGCTCGCGCCGCTCGCCGGCGAGCACACCGTGCCGGTGCTGCACGATCTCGGCAGTGGACTCTTCGTGTCGCTGGAGGCGTATGGCCTGCGCGGCGAGCCGGTTGCCTCGGAGGCGGTGCGCGAGGGAGCAACCGTCGTGTCGATGAGTGGCGACAAGCTGCTGGGCGGTCCGCAGGCCGGCATTCTCCTGGGGAGCGCCGACGCGATCGCGCGCATGAGGCGGAACCCGATGGCGCGAGCGCTCCGTGTCGACAAGCTCACGCTCGCCGCGCTCGAGGCCACGCTTTCTCTCTATCGCGATCCCGAGCGCGCCGTCCGCGAGATTCCGACACTCGCGATGCTGACGGCCGGCGTGGAGTCGCTGCGGGCGCGGGCGCATGCGGTGCTGCGCCGGCTGGAGGAGGGAGGCGTGAGGGGAGCGATCATCGACAGCGAGGGAAGTGTCGGGGGCGGCGCGTTTCCCGCAGCCCGTCTACCCTCGGTCGCGATTGCCGTGCACGGTGACGCCACGACCACCGAGGCTCGCCTCCGCGCCGCGAGCACGCCCATCATCGGGCGCATCGCCAACGACCACATGCTGCTCGATCTCCGCTCCCTGCCGGTGGCGGATGATGAGCCCTTTGCCGCCGCCGTGCTCGCCGCGCTCGCGTGACGATCGCCAGACCAGCCGTGTTCCTCGACCGGGACGGCACCATCAACGTCGACACCGATTACGTCTCGCGTCCCGAGGAGGTCGTGCTCATCCCTGGCGTAGCGCCGGCCATCGCCCGGCTCAACGACCGAGCCCTGCCGGTGATCGTCGTCTCCAATCAGTCTGGAATCGGACGCGGCTATTTCTCCACCGAGGACTACGAGCGCGTCCGGACGCGTATCGACGCGCTCCTCGCCGAGGAAGGCGCGCACCTGGACGCGACCTACGTGTGCCCGCACGCTCCCTCCGACTCGCCCCGGTGCGAGTGCCGCAAGCCGCGCACGTTGCTCTTCCGGCGGGCCGCCGACGAGCACGGCCTCGATCTCGCCCGCTCGTGGTACGTCGGTGACAAGCTCCGCGACGTCGAGCCGTCTCGCACCCTGGGTGGACGAGGGATCCTGATTCGCGGACCGGCGACGCCACCGGATGATGAGCGGCACGCGCGGCCGTACTTCCCAGTGGTCGACACGCTCGCCGACGCCGTGGATCACATTCTCGACGCCCTTACTCCTGCCTCACCGCAGGGGTAACATCCCGCCGCATGGTGACGAGGATCGCGGTGCTCGCCTCGGGGCGCGGCACCAACCTGCGAGCACTGCACGAGCATCTCTCGGCTCCCGACACGAAGGCGACGGCACAGATCGTGGTGGTGATCTGCGACCGCGCCGATGCGGGCGCGCTGGAGCTCGCCGCATCACGCGGCATCGCGGCGGTGACGGTCGAGCCAGGACCCTCCTACGACGCGGAGCTGGCGCGCACGCTCCAGGCGCACGGCGCGGACCTCGTCGTGCTCGCGGGCTACCTGCGATTGGTACCGGGATCGATCGTGCGGCGATACGCGGGCCGCGTCGTCAACGTGCACCCGGCGCTGCTCCCCGCGTTCGGCGGCCGTGGGATGTATGGGATGCGCGTGCACCAGGCGGTGCTCGCGTCGGGCGCGCGGGTCACCGGTGTGAGCGTACACTTCGTGGACGAGGCGTACGACCGTGGCGCGATCATCGCACAGTGGCCCGTGCCGGTATTCGCGGACGACACGGCGCACCGCCTGGCTGAGCGGGTGTTGCGGGTCGAGCACCTGCTCCTGCCGCGTGTGGTGCGGGCGGTGGCGGCACGCCACATTACGCTCGGTCCGGACAACCGCGTGCAGGGTGCGTTCACGGGCTCGTCGCCGCTGGCCGCGTTCTCACTGTCGATGGTCGCCGAGGATGTGCTCATCGCCGACATCGAGCGCGCACTGGAACACTGACGCACCGCCGGACCCGACGTCTGCTTCCGCCGAGAGGAATTGATCGAAGTATGCCGCGAGCGCTGCTCTCCGTATCGGACAAGACCGGCCTCGCTGAGTTCGCCACCGGGCTCAGCACCCTTGGCTGGGAAATCGTTTCCACCGGCGGCACGGCGCGCGCGTTGCGCGACATCGGGCTCGCGCCGCTCGACATCAGCGCCGTCACCGGCTTCCCCGAGGTGATGGACGGCCGCGTGAAGACGCTCCATCCTGCCGTGCACGGCGCGCTGCTGGCGCGCCGCGACAGTCCGGACCACATGCGCGTGCTGCAGGAGCGCGGCTTCGCGCCGATCGACCTCGTGGCGGTGAACCTCTATCCGTTCCGCGAGACGGCGGCGCGTCGCGATGTGTCCCCGCCCGACGTGATCGAGCAGATCGACATCGGTGGTCCGGCCATGCTGCGGTCGGCAGCCAAGAACTTCGACTCGGTGTTCGTGGTGGTCGATCCCGCGGACTACGAGCGCGTGCTGGCAGCGCTCAATGCCGGTGATGACGACATCGATCTGCGACGACTCCTCGCCGGCAAGGCGTTCGCGCACACCGCATCCTACGACGCGGCGATCTCCAGCTGGTTCGCCGCCGTGCGCGAGGACCTCTTCCCCGACCAGGTGGCGCTCTCCTTTCAGCGCGCGCAGTCGCTGCGCTATGGCGAGAATCCCGACCAGAAGGCCGCGTTCTACGTGGAGCGCGCCGGCGCCGGCCTCGCCGGGCTCACGCAGCGCGGTGGCAAGGAGCTCTCGTTCAACAATCTGCTCGACCTCGAGGGCGCGCTGCTGGCCACCGACATGTTCGGCGATGAGCCGTGCTGCGCCATCATCAAGCACACGTCTCCCTGCGGGCTCGCCCTCGGGACCAGCGCACTGGATGCGTATCAGAAGGCGCTGGCCTGCGATCCCGTCTCGGCCTTCGGATCGGTGATCTCCTTCAACGTGCCCGTCGACGTCACCGCCGCCGAAGTGATCTCCAGTCTCTTCGTCGAGTGCCTGGTGGCGCCGTCGTTCAGCGACGACGCGGTGGAGATCCTGGGCCGGAAGAAGAACCTGCGCGTCCTCGAGGGACGGGCGCCGTGGCCCTCCCATTCGTTCGACTACAAGCGCGTCCGCGGCGGGCTCCTGGTGCAGGAGCGCCCGTCGGCAGCAACCGACGGACACTGGCAGGTCGTCACGCAGCGCAGCCCGACGCCGGAGGAAGAGCGCGATTTGCACTTCGCCTGGCGCGCGGCGGCGAGCGTGAAGTCGAATGCGATCGTGCTGGCGCGCGGCGAGGCGACGATCGGTATCGGCGCCGGTCAGATGTCGCGGGTCGATGCGTCATTTCTTGCCGTGCACAAGGCGCGCTCGGCGGGACACGAGACCGCGGGCGCCGTGTTGGGCTCCGACGCGTTCTTCCCGTTCCGGGATGGCGTGGACCAGGCGGCGGACGCGGGTATCGCGGCGATCGTCCAGCCTGGCGGCTCGGTGCGCGATGCGGAGGTCATCGCCGCCGCCGACGAGCGCGACATGGCGATGGTGTTCACCGGCAAGCGGCTGTTTAGACACTAGAGGTGAGGATCGAGGAGTCAGGGGACTTGCCCCGCATCCCTCGCCCCTCACACCTCACCCCAAGTTCTAATGACTTCGGCAACACGGGTAGATCTCGACTATCGACCGTCCTATCTCGCCGCGACGATCACGTCGCTGGTGATCTTCGCGCTGTACGTCATCACCCTGTCGCCGTCGACGGCGATGTGGGACGCGAGCGAGTACATCGCCGCGGCGTACGTGATGGGCCTGCCGCATCCGCCGGGAAATCCGTTGTTCGTGCTGATCGGTCGCGTGTTCAGCATCCTGCCGATCGCACCAAACATCGCGATGCGGGTGAACCTCCTGGCGGCGCTCACCAGCGCGGTGACGGCCGGCATGTGGTTCCTGGTCACCGAGCGCGTGCTCGTGAGCTGGCTGGCGCAGCGGTGGCAGCGGATCGTGGGCGGTGTGCTGGCCGCCGTCATCGGGGCCACGGCGTTCACGGTGTGGAACCAGTCGGTGGTGAACGAGAAGGTGTATACCATCTCGCTCGTGGGGCTGGCCATCGTCTCCTGGCTCACCGTCCGATGGAGCGACGATCCCGATGGACCCGAGGCCGATCGCGTCCTGGTGCTCATCGCCTACCTGCTCGGCCTCGGCTACACCAATCACATGATGGGCTTTCTCGCCGCGCCGTCGGTGGCGGTGGCGGTGCTCGTGCGGCGGCCGCAGACACTGCTGCGCTGGAAGCTGCTGCTGGTGATGGCGGGAGTCGTCTTCCTCGGCATGACGGTGTTCGGCACGCAACCCATCCGCGCTGCGCACTTTCCGCCCATCAACGAAGGCGAGCCGACTACCTGGGACAGCTTCTGGTACAACTTCAATCGCGGGCAATACGGCAAGCCGTCCGTCTTCGAGCGACAGGCACCCTTCCCGGGCCAGGTCGGCATGTGGTGGCTGTACTTCAGCTGGCAGTGGCTGCGCGACATGCACAACCAGTGGCCGGTGCTGCAGCAGCTGCTCGCAGCGGTCTACCTCGTGCTCGGTCTCTTCGGTGGATGGGTGCACTGGAAGCGTGACCGGAGGTCCTTCTGGTACTTCGGCACCTTCATGTTCACGCTCACCCTGCTGCTGATCTTCTACCTGAACTTCAAGTACGGGTACTCGCAACCGCATCCCGAGGGCGCGGACACGGAGGTGCGCGATCGCGACTACTTCTTCATCGTGAGCTTCTCCGCCTGGGGCGTGTGGGCCGCACTGGGGCTGGTGTTCGTGTGGGAAGCGGTCGCCGCGCTCTTCGGCACGGAGAAAACACGACTGGGCAGCGAGACGATCGCGCTGCCGCCGCGGCGCAACTGGCTCTTCGCCTCGCCGGTGCTGGCGCTCGCGTTCGTCCCCCTCGTGGGGAACTGGGAGGCAGCCTCGCGCGCGGGGCACACCGATGCGCGTGACTTCGCGCACGACCTGTTGAACTCGGTCGAGCCGTACGGCGTGCTCATCACCGTGGGCGACAACGACACGTTCCCGCTCTGGTACGCGCAGGAAGTGGAGGGCATCCGGAAGGACGTCGTGGTCGCCAACACCTCGCTGCTCAACACCGACTGGTACGTGCGGCAGCTCATTCGCCGGCCGGTGTTCGACTACGACGCCCAGCAGGGACCCGAGATCTACCGCGGGCGCGAATGGCCGAAGCCCGCCGGGTCGCCGCTCGCGATGTCGACTGAGGAGGCCGACCGCGTGCCCCCCTACATGGAGGTCTCGCAGCCACAGCTCTTCAGGAAGGGGGAGATCGAGGCCACGATCATGCCGCAGGTGCTCGCCAAAGCAGATCTGCTGGTGCTGCGCATGATCAACGATGCCTTCCCGGCGCGCCCGTTCTACTTCAGTCGCACGTCGGTCGGCTACGCCGATCAACTCGGCCTTGGCGACTACGTGATGACGCAGGGGCTCGCGCGGAGGCTGCTGCCAGCCGTGCCGCAGCCGTCACGGGATACCATCATCATTCCTGGCGAGGGGTGGGTCGACGTACCGCGTACTCGCGCTCTCTGGAACACGGTGTATGAAGCACCCGAGTCGCTCATCGAGCGAGGCGGCTGGGTGGATCGTGCCTCGGTGGGCATCCCATACCTCTACATCTCCACGGCGGTGATTCTAGCCGAGGCCGAGCAGCGCACCGGCAACCCCGAAGCGTCGCGACGGCTGATGGACGTCGCGCGTGCGCTCGCGCGGAGCACCGGCTTCGAGAGCCTGTTCGCCGAGGATACGGCGCCGGCGCCGGTGCCGGTAATTGGAGACACGGACGCACCACTGCCCTTCCTCGACTCCGCCGCTCCAAAGGACCGGGCGAAGGATACGACCAGATGACCCCGGTGCGGTTGCTGCCGATCGTTACCGCGGCCCTCCTCGCGGCACCGCCATGCGTGCCGACCACCGTTGGCGCGCAGGAGAATCCGCGGGCGAGGGCCGAGACTGGCGCGATTCCCAAGGCGACCCTCGATTCCGTGCGGGCGCGCGTCCGCCGGCTCATGGACTCGGCCAAGGTCCCCTCGCTGTCGATCGCGGTCGGGCGGAGTGGGCGCATCATCTGGGAGGAGGCTTTCGGCTACGCCGATTTGGAGCGCCAGGTGCGCGCCACGCCGGCGACGCTGTACTCGCTGGCCTCGATCTCGAAGCCGATGACCGCCACGGGCTTGATGAAGCTCGTCGAGCAGGGGAAGATCGATCTCGAACGACCGGCCAACGACTATCTGGGCGAGGCCAAGATCACGGGGATCGCCGGCAAGACCTCGGATGCCACCGTGCGTCGCGTAGCGAGCCACACGGCAGGACTCCCGCTCCATTATCGATTCTTCTACGAGGGCGGATCGGTGACTCGTCCCAGCATGGATGAGGCGATCGGCCGGTATGCGATCACCGTGTTTCCGCCTGGCGAGGTCTACAGCTACTCGAACCTTGGGTACGGCGTGCTCGAAGAGATCATCGCCAAGGCCTCGGGCACGTCGTACGAGGCGTTCATGCGGGATGAGGTGTTCGTCCCGTTAGGTATGCCGACCACCACAGTCAGCACCGGTGCGGGGCTCAGCAACGCGGCGCTGCGCTACGACGCCAAGCGGAAGCCGATCCCCTTCTACGACTTCGACCATCGCGGGGGCTCGGCGGTGTACGCGAGCGCTCACGACCTCGTGCGCTTCGGCATGTTCCACCTCGAGCAGCGAGTGGCCGGTCAGCGGCCGGTGCTGCGGCCGGCGACGATCGATGCCATGCAGCGTGTCGAGACGCCGGGCGACACGACCAGCGGCTACGGGCTCGGTTGGATCATCGATACCGACCAGGGCATGCGCGTGGTGTATCACACCGGCGGGATGCCGGGGGTCGCGACGAGCCTCAAGCTGTTCCCCGAGCACGACATCGCCATTGCGGTGCTGGGCAACTCCAGCGGCGTGGTGCCTCACGCCATCATGTTCACGGTGACGGGCGCCTTCATCCCGGGCTACGACGCCGCCGCTGCCGAGCGCGAGGCCCTGGCACCTCCGGGCGCATTCGCGGCACCGCCCGAGCTTTGGGGCGAGTGGACGGGACGGATCCGCATGTACAGTGCGGATACGGTTCCCATCACCCTGATCGTGAAATCCGACGACGTACACATCAGGCTTGGCGACAGCCAGCTGTGGGCGGTGCTCACTCGGCCGACGTTCCGCGACAACCTCCTCAGCGGCGGGTTCCTCGGCACGATCCCCAGCGACGATGCGCGGCGCCATCCGCACTACGTGGCCGTGGCCCTGCAACACAAGGACGGGAAGCTGCGCGGTTGGGCCGCGGCCATCACCACTGATGATCCGGTGAGCGGCGCCGTGTCGTCCTACGCGGAGCTGTCGAAGAAGAGCGCGCCGTGACGGGGCGCGCGCCGCCTAACGAGTAGCGGCCTGCAGCGCCCGCTCGAGCACGCGACCAGCGCCCATCCGCTCCGCAACGGGCGCGAATCCGTCGTCCGGGCCTCGCCACCGCAGCGAATCCACGTCGGCGAACAGCGGCGCGTCGGCGCGGAGCGTCGCCAGATTCTTGAACAGCAGTGCCAGCTCCAGCTTCTCGCCCAGCACGTGGGGCGGAAAGCGCTCGATGGTGCCGTATCGATCGAGCAGCGAGGCCGCGGTAACGGCGCCAATGCCGGCGATGCCAGGGTAGCCGTCGGCGCTGTCACCGACCAGCGCAAGGAAGTCCGGAATCTGGTGAGGGTCCACACCGAACCGCGCGCGAACTCCCGCGGCGTTGCGGATCGCGAGCGATCTGCGGTCGATCTGTACGACGCGGTCCCCACGAACGCACTGCGCGAGGTCCTTGTCAGGCGTCCAGATGCAGACCTTCTCGACGGTCTCGCGTTGCCCCGCGAGGTGCGCGGCCGAAGCCAGGCCGTCGTCGGCCTCCAGCTCCACCATGGGCCACACCGCGACGCCCATCGCCGCCAGCGCGTCCTCGAGCGGATGAAATTGCGCGAGCAACGCCGGCTCGATCCCTTCGCCCGTCTTGTAGCCCGGCCAGAGCTCGTTCCTGAAGGATTCGATGACGTGGTCCGTTGCCACCCCAACGTGCGTGGCACCCTTCTCGATCATCTCCAGCACCGTGTTGAGCACGCCAATGACGGCGCCGTAGGGCGGATCCCGATCCTTGTGGAACCGCCGCAGGCCATAGAAGTGGCGGAAGAGCTCGTAGGTGCCGTCGAGCAGGTGAACCATCATGGCGGTCTGCGCACAGCCGTTGCCC
>DATFFQ010000082.1:0-3832 GCA_035249955.1 Gemmatimonadaceae bacterium | reverse complement strand
TGTCTCCGAGTAGTCGAACGCATGCAGGACGATGGCGTCGGTGGTGACGAGGGCCATGGAGTCAAAATACGAGCGGTGCGGGCTTCGCGCACTCGGACTCCATGGGCAGCCTGCTGCGCGCGCCTCGCGCAACGAGCCCTGGCTCGCCACGAGCCGTAGCTAACCACAGAGACACGGAGAGCACAGAGGTTCACAGAGGGATTCGGATCGGGCAGAGGCCCCCCGCAACGAGCAGGACTGGACTGGACCACAGAGACATAAAGACACAGAGGCACCACAGTGGAGAGCTCCTCTCCTCCTCGGGTTCCTCCGTGTCTTTGTGTCTCCGTGGTTCAAGCTGCTCGTGGCGCGACGGAGCTCCGTGCTACGCAGCACCCCTCTGTGAATCCTCTGTGCCCTCCGTGTCTCTCGTGTCTCTGTGGTTAGCCGGCCAGGGGGCTCGTTGCGCGATGCGCGACGGCGAGGAGCGTCAGGGCGATGTGGCCGCTCGGAGACCGACGAGAATGGTCCGGCCTGGCGAGTCGAAGTTGTAGATGACCTCGTAGCTCTCGTCGAACAGGTTCTCCACGCGAAGGGTGAGGGCGAGGGGGAAGAAGCGCGCGCGGTCGCGTACCAGCCACAGCTCACCCGAGAGATCCACCTTCGTGTAGGCGGGAAGCACCACCTTTGGCGCGGGGAACTGTGAGAAGTCGAGGTCGTCGCGATTGCCGACGACGTTGAGCGCGAGGCCGACGCGGCCTCTCGTGTCGTGGGCGTAGGACAGGTCGAGCGCCGCGAGATGCGTGGGGCGGCGCAGCAGCCGCCGCGCTTCGACGAAGGTGGAGTCGCCAGGACTGCCGGCGCCGGCGTTCGTGACCCTCGAGCGCAACCACGTGTAGCTCGCTCCGACGGCGAGTCCGCCAGCCAGGGTGAGTCGCGTCTCGATCTCCACGCCACGGGCGCGCGCCGCGGGGAGGTTGCGGAACGTCCCGAAGAATCCGGAGCCTGGTGGCAATGGCGTGAACTGGATCAGATCGTCGAAGCGCTGATCGAAGTACGTTGCCGACACCCGCACCAGGCTCGTGAAGAGTTGCTGCTCGATACCCGCCTCCCAGCTACGCGATTGCTCCGGCCTGAGATCGGGGTTCTCCTGCGTGCCGGAGCCGGCGAATCCCTCGAAGAAACTCGGCTCCTTGAACGCGGAGCCAATCGCGGCGCGAACGCTCGTCCCCTCGGTGAGTGCAAGCCCGGCTGCCGCACGATACGTGGTGAATGACCCGAAGCGCTCGTTGTCATCGTGGCGCAGGCCAACTGAATAGGCCGCCCGCGCGCCGGCATTGCCCAGGAGCTGGAGATAGCCGGCGGTGTTGCGGCGTCGGCCGCGGAAGCTGTCGGCGAACGGACCGAACTCGCTCAGGCTCTCGAAGGCGCTCACCTCACGCTGGCGCTCGTGGTCTCCGCCCAGGGTGAGCACGGTCGCGTCACCCAGGCGCAGGTTGACGCGCGCGTCGACGCCGCGACGATACACATCGCTCTCCGAGATGAAGCCGTAGCTGCCGAGCGTGTCCCCGGGACTGTCGGATCGATCGTCCGTGCCAGCCTGCACCTGGCTGGAATTCAGCGCGAGGCGTCCCTCGACACGCGGCGTGAATCGGTGGCCGACCTCGACCCCCACCGTCAGCCGCTCGTTCTCGCGAAAGGCATTGCTGTCCGCGAGCGCGCCGAACGAGTTGGTCGGGTAGTGATACACTCCATCGCTGTAGCGGGCGATGACGCGGGCGTCGGTGCGATCGCCGGCCGCGAGCCGGGCCAGGCCGCTCAGTACCGTGGAGTAGTACTCATTGTTGAAGGCCAGAATGCCGTCGGTGCTGTGTCGAGCGATGCCTAACGAGTACGCCGCCGGCCCGGCACCGCCCTCCACCTCGAGCTCACCGTCGAGCGTACGGTGGCTTCCTCCCCGCACCGAGCCGACCGCGCGCGTGCCGCTCCCGCCGCGCCGGGTGAAGACCTGCACCACGCCGGTCATGGCGTCGGACCCGTACAGAACGCTCGATGGGCCACGCACGATCTCGATCCGGTCGATGTTGTCGGTGGTGAGGGTGGAGAAATCGAACACACCGCCCGGATCGTTCACCGGTACGCCGTCGATGAGGACGCGCACGTAGTCGCTCTCGCCGCCGCGGAGAAAGAGCGATGTGGTCGCGCCAGGGCCTCCCGACGGCGTCATCACGGCGCCGGGCACCGACCGCAATGCGTCGGTGAGGGTGGTGATCCCGCGCGCGCGCAGCTCCTCGCCGCTGATCACCGTGGTGGCCGCGGTGGCGGCACGCTGCGCGATCGGCACCCGCGTGGCCGTCACCACGACACGCGGCAGCCTCGCCGTATCGCCCGCCGCCTGGGCGGCGAGCGCGGAGGGACTCATCAGCACGACGGTGGCGAGCACGACGATCGAGAGACCAGGGAACACGGACGTCATGGGCGGTTGTCTCCGGTGTGGGGCGAGGGCCTGGATGTCGCCGACAGGGGGCGGCTGAGACGCAGGGGCAAGAGCGCGGGGGCGCCGACGGCGGGATCGCGCAGGACGACCAGCGGCCAGTCGTAGACCGCCTCGAGTACCTCGGCGCGCATCACGTCGGTGGGGGCGCCGGCGGCGGCGACGACGCCGCGATCGAGCAGCACGATGCTGTCGGCGAAGCGGGCAACGAGATTCAGCTGATGGCTCACCAGCAGCACGGCCTTCCCCGCACGGGCGAGCGCGGCGAACAGCTCGAACACCGCCATCTCGTGCGCGATGTCGAGAAAGGTGGTCGGCTCGTCGAGCACGATCGCCTCCCCGCTCTGCGCGAGAGCGCGAGCCAGGCGCGCGCGCTGCCACTCCCCTCCCGACAGCTCGGCGGTGCTGCGGCTGGCCAGCGACGAGATGCCCGCCTGCTCGAGCGCGAGCGCCACGGCGTCCGCATCCTCGCGCCCCTCGGCGCGCCACGGCCCCTCGTGCGGGTAGCGGCCCAGCGCCACGTACTCGCGCACGGGGAGTGGAAAGACCAGCGACTCGTGCTGGGTGATGACGGCGACGCGACGGGCGAGATCGCGCCGAGCGATGGACGTGAGGCGTGCTCCGTCCACGCGCACCTCGCCGGAATCGGCGGCCTGCGCGCGCAGGAGCGCGCGCACGATGGTCGTCTTCCCGCTACCGTTCGGACCGACCACGGCGGTGAGCCGGCCGCGTGGGGCCTCGAGCGACACGCCGCGCAGCGCCGGCTCGCGCGACCCAGGGTAGCGTACCACCAGACGGTCGATCTCGATCATGCCAGCCGCCGGAGCTGGGTCAGGAAGAACGGGACGCCGATCAGCGCGGTCACCGCGCCGAGCGGCAGCTCGGTTGGTGCGCGGACCGTGCGCGCCACGAGGTCGGCCGCGACGACGAGCGCCGCGCCCACCAGCCCGGCCCCGGCGACGAGCGGGCGATGATTTCTGATCCCCGCACCGCGCACGAGGTGCGGCACCAGGAGCCCGACGAAGCCCACCAGACCCGCTGCGGCGACGGTCGCCGCCGCGAGGAGCGCGCTCAAGACGAAAATGCGGCGCGCCGACCGCTCGGCATCCACGCCTAACGAGGCGGCCGACTCGGCGCCCAGCGCGAGGACGTCGATCTCGCGTGCCATCCACAGCAGGGCGGCGGCGCCGATCGATACATAGACAGCTAGGGTTCGCACCTCCAGCCATCCCGCGTCAGCCACCGACCCCATCATCCACCAGAACGCGCCCCGCACGGTGGTGGGCAGGGCGTTGGCGAGCAGCACCATGATGGCCGCATTGGCGAAGGCGCCGATCACGACGCCGGCCATGAGGAGCA
>DATFFQ010000081.1:0-27632 GCA_035249955.1 Gemmatimonadaceae bacterium | reverse complement strand
CTTCCTGCTGGCGCACCATCTGGAGCATCTCCTGGATCGAGCGATCGAGCTCACCGGTGAGCTCGTTCTTCCATTCCTGAATCTGCGACTCGCGCGCCTCCGACAGCGCCTGTGCGGCCTGCTCCATCTGCTGTGCGCCCTCGCGTGCCGCCGACGCGCGATCGCCGGCCTGCTGCCGCTGCTGTTGGCCGCGCTGCGCTCCTTGCTGTGCGCCTTGCTGTGCGCGTTGCTGCGCGCGTTGCTGCGTGCTCTGCTGGCTACGCTCGGCGCTCTGCTGCGCGCTGTCCCGCATCTCCCGTTCGCCCTGACGCTCGCCTGCCCCACCCGCCGAGTCGCCCGCGGCTGGATCGTTCCGTTGTTGCTGCGCCGACTGCGCCGCCGCCTGCCGCATGGCCTCCGCCGACTGCTCCGCGCGCTGCGCGGCGGTCTCGAGCTTCTGTGGTCCCGCTTCCGCTCGTTCGCGCTCCAGTCGTTTCGCGAGCTCCGCCACCTCGCGGGAGAGATCGTCAGAGCGGTCGCCCAGCTCCTGGGCCTTCCGCTGACCGGCGCTGTCTCCGCGCGCCAGGGAGTCCGCTACCGAGCGCTCCTCTTCGGCGATCTCGGTCGCCTCATCGCGCAGCGTCTGCATGGCACCTTCCAGCGCGGCACGCTTGAGCATCTCGGCGCTCCGCTCGAGCTGCTCGCGCAGCCGCTGCTGCTGCTCGACCAGCTGCTCGAGCGAGCGGCGCACGTCGTCCCGCGACAGCTGCTGGAGCGAGCGCGACAGCTCCTCGAGCTGCGCCTGCAGCTCGGGGGTGAGCGCTTCGGCGAGCATGCGCTGCGCTTCCTCGAGCTGGCGCGACAGCGAGCTGTCGAGCGCTCCAGCGGCGCGGAGCTGCCGCTCCAGCTCCTGGGCATCCTGCTGGAGCGCGCGCACGCGCTCCTGCATCATGCGCTGCTGCTCGGCCAGCGCCTTCGCCTGCTCCGCCGATTGGAAGGACATCGTTTGCCGCTGCTGCGCGCGCTCCCGGCCATCGCTTCCCGTTGCGCCCGTCGCGTTGCGGTCGGTGCGAGTGCGCGCCGCCTCGCCGGTGCGTTGCGCCAGCTCGCGCTGCTCGCGGGCGGCGTTCTGCGCGCGCGCCGCGGCGGAGTCGGCCAGTGACCGTGCGAGCTGCCGCTGCTCCGACATGGTCGGGATGCGCAGCACGAGCTCGCGGCTGGTTGCCGTCTGCCGCCACGGCGAGTTGTCGGTCGCGGCGACGACGAGATGCAGCTCATCGCCCGGCTCGAGCTGACGCGGCGCGAGGTCGATGGTCGCCTCGCCGCTCCACTGCTGCCCTGGCGGCTCGGCGAGCGACTGCGCCACTTCCGGCATCGCACGTCCGTTGGCGAGCTGCCGCCAGCTACGCAGCGCGATGCCGGCGAGTCCGTGGTCGTCGGTCGCGGCGGCATGGAGCGACAGCCTGGCGTCGGCGAGCACGACGGTGTCGGTGCCCGGAGACAGGATCTCCACGCGCGGCGCGGAATCGGCAACGACCTCGATCTCCAGCGGCGCGGGGACATCGGCAATCGTCCCTTTCGCGCCATCGGCGCTCCAGCTCCAGCGCCCGCTCTCGGTGGCGGCCAGCCGGCCACCAAACGCGTGGCCGTCGGGCGTGAGCCGGAGCGTATCCCCGTTCCTCACGAGGCCGATGCGGGTGAGGGCCGTCGACGCACGACCACTGATGGAGAGCACGGTGCCGCGCGGCAGTCGCGCGGGCTCGCCAACCGGAACCGTCTCGGGCGCACGATGGAGATAGCCCGGGTACGTCGCACGAATCGCGACGTCGCCGACGAACGGGCGATCGGTGACGTGAATGCTCACCGTGTCACTCGTCACGCGCCCGTCGGCCGCCACCAGCGCCAGATCGGCATCCAGGGGACCGAGCACGATCTCCGCCGCGCCGTCCTTCACGAGCAGCGGCTGCGCACTCCACGGTGCACCCGTCGTGCGCGTGTGCAGGGTGAGCTGTCGGCGCGCCGGCGCGCTGATGCGGAGGCGCAGTCGCTCACCGCGCAGGATCTCCGCGGGAGGGTCGACCACCACGAGCGGCGGCAGCAGCTCGCCGGTCCAGGCCTTCACCGGGTGACGCATCGCGCGCCAGCCATCGGGTGCGGCGCGACTCGCCGCCGCGAGCAGGAGAATGGCGAGCCCGGCCGCGCCCAGAGCGATGCATCCGCGCCGGAGCGCGCGGCGGTGCATGGTGGGAGCGAGCACATCCGAGCTGGAAGCGAGGCGCGAGGCGAGGTCATCGGCGGCGCGGCGCCCGAGCGCACCGGTGGCCGCGACTTCCAGCGCTCCGCGAAGCGAGCCGGCGCGCAGCGCGCGCTCGTGCTCGATGGCAGCGGCGACGCGCGCCGGTGACGCGTCACGCCGAATTCGCCGTCGGGTGTACCACAGCGCGACGACGGCCAGTACGGCAGCGACGATCCAGGCGGCGAGCGGCGCCGAAGGGCGTGTGATCCACCTCGCGTCGGCGAGCGAGAACGCACCGATGGAGGCCAGCACGGCGACCGCCGCCAGTGCGACCGCCACGCCGGCGGCCGCCAGCACGAATCGCAGCCGGCCGCGCTCGCGGGAGACGAGCTGCGAGACCGTCACGAGACCGGCCGGCTGGTCACGGCATACACGAAGAGATTCACGCCCATGCGGAGCGCTGCTTCGTGTAGCTCTGGTGGGTCCTTGTGGACATCCGGGTCCTCCCAGCCATCACCGAGATCGGACTGATAGGAGTAGTACACCGCCAGCCGATCGCCGATGAAGATGCCCAGCCCCTGCGCCGGCTTGCCGTCGTGCTCGTGGATCTTGGGGATGCCGCGCGGAAACTCGTACACAATGTGATAGATGGGATGCGCGAGCGGAACATCGATGAGCGGCCGATCGGGGAAGACCCGCGCGATCTCGCGGCGAAAGCTCTCGTCCAGGCCGTAATTGTCATCGACGTGCAGGAAGCCGCCGCGAAGCAGGTACTCGCGGAGCCGCGCCACCTCGGCATCGCTGAAGCGAATGTTGCCGTGGCCCGTCACGTAGAGGTAGGGATAGTCCCACAACCGGTCATCCGTCAGGCTGACGCGAGCCTCCTCGCGCTCGACGCGCAGCGTGGTGCGCTCGCGCAGCGCGGCGAGGAGATTGGGGATGCTCGATGGGTTGGCGTACCAGTCGCCGCCGCCATCGTATTGAAGCCGTGCCACCGTGAGGCGCGACTGAGCCGGCTGGAGCATGGCGAGCGCCGCGAGCAGCGCGAGACGGAGGATCGGCATTACCGGAAACTAAGCAGGTGGCGGTGGGACGGATGGCTCATCGCGCGGACGAGGGCAGGAAGTGAGGAGTGGTCGAGTGGTGCACTGCCAGATGGCCTCCCTTCCACTATGACTCGTGGGCGAGTTTATACGCGACGTTCCGGGTCGCACCATACTCGACGATCAACGTACGTGCCACGTCGCGGGCGCTCGCCCCGGCTTCGCGCAGCTCCCGAGCTCGGGCACGCATTGAGTCCTCATCCGGAGGTGTGAGCGTCCGCCCCGCGAGGATGATCACGACCTCCCCCCGCACAACCGATTGCTCGTAGTACCGCGCCAGCTCCTCGACCGTTCCGCGCCGGACCTCCTCGTACTGCTTGGTGAGCTCGCGCGCGACCGCGCCTTCCCGCGCGCCGGCGCCGCGTTCGGTGAGCTCGACCAGCGTCGCCGCCAGACGATTGGGCGATTCGTAGAGGATGGCAGTGTGCTCGAGCGCCACGATCTCACTCACCACGCTCGACCGCTCGCGCCCGCGACGTGGAAGGAATCCGAAGAAGGTGAATCGTGCGGCGTCGATCCCCGAGGCGACGAGCGCCGCCAGCATCGCGGAAGGCCCGGGGATCGGCACAACCGGTATGCCCGCGTCGAGCGCCGCACGGACCAGCCGTGCTCCGGGGTCGGAGAGCAGTGGTGTCCCCGCGTCCGAGATGAGCGCGAGGCTATCGCCGCGCACGAGCCGATCCAGGAATCTGGGGGTCGCCTTCGCCTCGTTGTGCTCGTGATAGGCCTCGAGCGGTGTGGGGATGTCGAAGTGGTCCAGGAGGTGTCGCGAGTGCCTGGTGTCTTCCGCTAGAATGAGCGCCACCGAGCGCAGTGTCTCGATCGCGCGAGCCGACATGTCGCCCAGGTTGCCGATCGGCGTGCTCACCACGAAGAGCGATGCCCTGGGCGGCGCGCTCATGGATAACGGCCAGCCGCCCTCGGAGGCCAGCAGTCAGGGACGAAGCGGTGTCTCGGAGATGTGGATCGCCGCAACGCCACGAGGGGGCGAGATGATCTCGCCCCCTCACCGTCGCACCAACGTGCGAAAGGCCGGCGCGACACGCGCGCCCTAGCGGTCGCCGTTGCTGTGCTCCTTGAACTTCGATTCGAGCTTGGCGCGCGGCACGGCTCCGATCACGGAGTCGACCAGCCGGCCGTCCTTGAAGAACAAGATCGTCGGAATGGAACGCACGTTGAAGCGCATTGCCGTTTCCTGATTGGCATCCACATCCAGCTTCGCCACCTTCGCCTTGCCGCTGTATTCGACGGCAAGCTGATCGAGAATGGGTGCGATCAGGCGGCAGGGCCCACACCACGTCGCCCAGAAATCCACGACGGCCAGGCCTTCGTGCTTCTCGATCTCGGCGGCGAAGGTGGAGTCGGTGACCGCCACTGCGTTCGACATGCTCTATCCTCCTCGTGGGCGTGCACCGCCCATTGTCCGTCATTAGCTTCCCGGGGAGTCGAACCCCGATACCCAAGCGCGAGTACCATGCCAACTACACCGCGTCGCGGCGCGCGGATCGCGCACGTCGGCATCGCCGTGCGCGCCGTGGACGAGCTACTGCCTTTCTATCGAGACGTGCTGGGAATGCCCCAGGTACCACTCGACGACGCCGATGGAGCACGCATCGCCGGGCTCGCCGCTGGTGACTCCCTCGTCGAGCTCCTGGAACCGGAGTCGCCGGACTCGCCCGTCGGCAAGTTCATCGACCGGCGCGGTCCGGGAATTCATCACATCTGTTTTGTCGTGGACGACCTGACCGCGGCGCTCGCGCGCTGCCGCTCGAGTGGAATTCGGCTGATCGACGAGACACCGCGCGTGGGCGCGGAGGGCAAGCGCATCGCCTTTCTGCACCCCAAATCCACCGGCGGCGTGCTCGTGGAGCTGACAGAAGATTAACGATTGCCACCGCCAGAAGTTCCCCGCCGGAGCCGCGTCATTCCGTTGGCGGATCCTTGCAGAGGTCTTCAACGGGCTCGAGGTCGGCACGCTCCACATACCACCGGTCCGAGGGACCCCGCACCGTGTAGAAGTTCGTCTGCCGCGTGAGATCACCCTTGGTCAAGGAAACGACGACGGTGTGGGATTCCTCGCCCGTTCGCGTGTCACTCAGGATCCGGAACCGATCGTGGGCCAGATAGCATTGCATGATGAGCTCGCGCTTCTCGAGCTGCTCGCGGTCGGGGAGGACATCACGCGCGGGGCCGCGCGAGGTGCCCCAGATGATCGACATTGCCTGGAGGTCCTGCGCGCGAACGGAGGCGAGAAAGGCCTCGACGGCGGCTCGTGCCGACGGCGCGCCGGGTGTTTGTCCGACTCCGGCTCCCGTCCCACCGGTGCCGCCGGGCGTGCTCTGACAGGCCGCTGCCAGCAACACAATGAATGCGAAGCGCTTCACGCGTGTCTCCAGTCGTGATCGGGTGCGAACCTAGCGACGCTCTCTCATGCGAGCAAGCCATCAGCGTCTGTACATAAACATCGACCACGTCGCAACGCTTCGCCAGGCTCGGCGTGGTGAGGAGCCCGACCCGGTGGAGGCGGCGATGCTGTGCGAGCGCGCCGGCGCCGACGGCGTTACCGCGCACCTGCGCGAAGACCGGCGTCACATCCAGGACGACGACGTGATACGCTTGTCGTCGAGCATTCAGACCGTGCTCAACCTGGAGATGGCGGTCACCGACGAGATGCTCGCCATCGCCGAGCGGCTGCGACCACATCAGGTGACGTTCGTGCCCGAGCGCCGTGAGGAGATCACCACCGAGGGTGGCCTCGACGTGGCCCGACACGCCTCGACCCTGGCCGAAGCGGTCGGGCGTCTGAAACGCTTGGGGATTCGTACCAGTCTATTCATCGACCCCGATCCGGCGCTGGTCTGGCGGTCTCACGAGGTAGGAGCGGATGCGGTGGAGCTGCACACGGGTCAGTACGCACGCGCGCCTCACGATCCGGGCACCATCACCGCGATCGAGGAAGCGGCCCGACAGGCGGCATCGCTCGATCTGTTCGTCCACGCGGGACATGGACTCACGCGGTTCAACGTCGGCCCGGTCGCACGCGTGCCGGAGATCGAAGAGCTCAACATCGGCCACGCCGTAGTGAGCCACGCGGTCTTCGTCGGTCTGGAGGCAGCCGTCCGCGTACTGCGCGCGGCTATGGATGAAGCCCGACGCGACGAACGCCGCCCGCGTTGACCACCTCTGGCGCCATCTCTAACTTCTGCCCGCGACATCCTGGAGCGCGAATGACCCGATCGGTAGCGGTGCTGGACTTCTTCCTGGTGGAGGCGAGCGAGTACGTCGAGCGCCTGGATCTCCTCCTCCGATCGGCTGGTCCCCAGGGGCCCAACGTCGATGCCCTCGTGCGCGACGCTCGCGCCCTCCGTGGCAGCGCAACCATGTTCCGCCAGGAGAGCGTGGCGAGGCTCGCCCACGCCATGGAGCGGGCTGGCCGGGCGCTGCGCGATGGTGCCCTGCCGTGGAGCCCGGCCCTGATGTCCACGTTCACCGCGACGATCGATGATCTCCGCGTGGTGCTCCGCAACGCGCGCGAGTGGAGCGCTGCCGACGAGCAGCGCGTGCGTACGCGAGCCGAAGAGCTGGAGCTGCTCACGCCCAGCGATCGCGCGACCCCGACGTCGCTGCGCGAGGAAATGGGCGCCTCCTTCGTGTCCTCGGCTGCGGGCGCGCTCGCGAGCGTGCTCGAGCGGCTGGTCGAGCAGCCGGCCAATCCGATGCTGATCGCCGAGGTGCAGCAGCGGGTGCGCGCGCTGCACGGCGTCGCGTTCATCAAGGATGCCGCGCCTCTTCCCGACGTCGCTGACGCGATCGAGCGGGTGCTCGTCCAGCCGGAACAGGGAAACGCGCCCACGGGCACGGAGCTCGAGCTGCTGGCCGCGGCCACTGCGGTGCTGCGTCGGATTGCCGCCGATCTCGCCGAGGGAAAGCTCCCATCACGCAGCTCGAGGGAGGCAGCCCGGTTCGATCACACCCTCGCCCTCGTTTCCGCCGGCGGCCAGGCCGAGCAGGTGGTGCCGATCACGCAGCTGTTCTACGATGACCAGGGACCCCACGTCGTCAACAGTGCGGCGAACCCACCGACATCTCCCGCCGAGCGCTTTCGGCTCGAGGTGGTGAGCCGCGCTGAGCACGTGCGCCGCGTGGTCGGTGAGGCGCGCGGTGCACGGGATGCGGCATCGCGCGACCGCGTGGCCCGCGAGCTCAAGACGGCGGTGCACGCGCTCGGAAGCGCCGCTCAGAGCTTCGGCGAACACAAGGTCGCCAAGTTCATCGACGGGTGGGGCGACCGCATCGTCGCGCTCGACGCGAAGGCGCTGAGCGCGCTGGAGAGCGCGGCGGCGATGCTGAGCGAGCCGGCGGTGCCTGACGACGAGGTGCGCCGCCGCCTGGAACAGCTCACGCCACGTGCGGGCGACGCGGTGCCCGCACCGCACACGACCAGGTCGCCCACGCCGACCGGGCGGGACCTGTACGACTTCCTCGAGAACGGCATCGCCGGCATCAACCGGCTGAGTGAGCACCCGCTCCTCGCGCCCGTGCCACTGCCCGACGAAGATGTCGTGCCGATCGATCACCTGCTGTATCGGGGGCGCGCCGCGCTGGACCGCGCGATCGAGCTTCGCGACCAGATCCGGGACCGTGGCGGCGCTCCGCCACGCGCGGAGATCGAGGAGATATTCGACCTGCTCGACCTGGCTGTGGGGGAGTGAGGCGGACGGATGTTCAGCTGGCGTAGCCTGCTCGGCTTCGCGCTGAGCGCTGCGCTGCTCGTCCTCACGCTGTACCTCGGTGACGTCGATCCCGCCGAGGTTCGCCAGCACCTTCGCACCACGAACGTGCCGCTCCTCCTGCTCTCGGCGGTGGTCGCGACGTCCATCTTCCCGATGCGGGCGAGGCGCTGGCGCACGCTCCTCGACCCCGTTGCACCCGATCTCCCCTTCGGCGTGCTATGGCGGCCGACAGCCATCGGCATGATGGTGACGAACGTCGTGCCGGCGCGTGCCGGCGAGATCGCTCGCGCCTTCGCGCTCACCCGGGAGACGCCACGCGTCGGATTTTCCGCCGCACTGGCCTCCATCGCGCTCGACCGGGTGTTCGACGCGTTCGTCGTGCTGCTGCTCATGCTGCTGGCGATGCTCGATCCCGCATTCCCCGGGGACCAGGTCATCACCGGCGGCTGGCGGGTCTCGACGTTGGTGTTGGTCAGTGCGGTGGCAGTGATCGTCGCGGTCGTACTGCTCTACCTGATCGTGCTCTTCCCGCAGCGGCTCATCGGGGTGTACGCATCGCTCGCGCAAAGGCTGGCGCCGCGATTCGAGCAGCGTGGACGCGGGATGCTCGAGTCGTTCGCGACCGGCCTTGGTGCCCTGCGCAGTCCGCGGCGCGCGCTGATCGTGTTCCTGTGGACACTGGCCCACTGGCTCACGAACGGCTTTGCCTTCTGGATCGCATTCCGCGCGGTCGGCATCGATGCACCGCTGAGCGCGGCGCTCGTCCTGCAGGGGATCGTCGCCATCGGCGTGTCCATTCCATCGGCGCCCGGATTCTTCGGCGTCTTCGAGGCGTTCGGGACCGCCGGGCTCGCGATCTATGGGGTGTCGGCCTCGCTGGCCGTCACCTGGGCGATCGGATTCCACATCCTGTCGTACATCCCGATCACTCTCATCGGCCTCTACTACTTTGTGCGGCTTGGTCTCCACTTCCGGGAGCTCAAGCAGGCGCGGGAGACAGCGGGGTGACCGCGCGCTCGGGAGCGGTGCGCATCGCGGCCCAGGCGAAGCTCAATCTCTTCCTGCGCGTGCTCTCCCGCGAGCACTCCGGCTACCATCAGCTCGAGACCGTCTTCCTGCGCCTCGACCTGTCCGACGAGCTGGTGGTGCGGGCCGGGGGGCCGGCGCGCCTGCTGCGCTGCGACGGGCCAGCGGTGCCATCCGGCGGGCTGGGTCCGCCCGAATCCAACCTCGCCCTGCGCGCCGCAAATGCGTATGCCGCGGCATCGGGCTGGCCGTCGGGGTTCGAGATCCACCTCGAGAAGCACATTCCCCCCGGAGCAGGGCTCGGCGGCGGCAGTGCCGACGCCGGCGCGGTGCTGCGAGCGCTCAACGCGCTCGCGCCGACGCCGCTGGACACGCGCACGCTCCTTCGCGTGGCGATATCGCTGGGCGCGGACGTTCCTTTTCTCACGATCGATGCGCCGATGGCGCTCGCGTGGGGACGTGGCGAGCGCATGCTCGTACTCGATCCGCTGCCGGCCCGTCCGGTCACACTGTTCGTGCCGCCATTCGGCATCGCGACGAGCGATGCGTTCGAGTGGCTCGCGCGCACGCGGGCCGCGTACTCGCCACAACCGGTGCTCCTGGACCGAACGCGGCTGGCGTCGTGGGAGCAGATCGCGTCGTTGGCGGCAAACGATCTCGAGGCCGTGGTCGCAGCACACCATCCGATGCTGTCCGAGCTCCTCGGCGCCGTGCGCACGACGCACCCGTCTCGCGTCGTGGGGATGACGGGGTCGGGATCGACGGTGTTCGCGATTGGGGAGCACATCACCGAGTCGGGCCACGCCCCTCGCGACGTTGCACGCATGCACACGGCGACTGCATCGCGTGTTGTCGGTGTAGAACGGACCGAGTAGCTTTCAGGGTTCACGCTGCCCCCTCGTCCAATGGCAGGACATCGGACTTTGGATCCGAGAATGGTGGTTCGAATCCACCGGGGGCAATCGCGGAGGCGCGCAGCACGTGGGGGGCAGTGACGTGGGTGACGAGAGTGGAGTGGGTGACGAGAGTGGAGTGAGTGACCAGAGCGAGGGTGAGGGACATGAGACGGTGATGGAGCCATCACGCAACTCATGCCGCTCACCCTGGCTCTTGGTCACTCGCTCCACTCTCGTCACCCTCTTACCTACTCCCGGGCCCGCCAGACGCCACCGGTAGCGTTGACTAACTCTCGCTCTGGCGCTATGTTACAAGGTTATAGCAATGGATGAGCTTTCCGTTCCGCGGCGCGGGTTCAAGCTGCTGTCTGGAACGGCGAACCGCGCGCTGGCGGAGGAGATCTCGAGCTGCCTTGGCGTCGAGCTGGCCAAGGTCACGCTCAACCGCTTCGCCGACGGTGAGATCTTCGTGCGCATCGATGAAAACGTCCGCGGCCACGACGTGTTCATCATTCAGCCCACGAATCCGCCGGCCGAGAACATCATGGAGCTCCTGCTCCTGATCGACGCGGCCCGGCGCGCGTCGGCGGCCCGCATCACCTGTGTGATGCCGTATTACGGGTACTCGCGCCAGGACCGAAAGGACCAGCCGCGAGTGGCCATCGGGGCCAAGCTCATCGCGAACATGATCACCGGCGCGGGTGCCGACCGGGTGTTGGGGATCGACTTCCACCAGCACCAGCTGCAAGGCTTCTTCGACATCCCGGTCGATCATCTCTACGCGGCACCGGTGTTCGTCTCGCACTATCGCAAGAAGCAGTTGCGCGACCTGGTCGTGGTCGCGCCGGACGTCGGCTCGGCCAAGATGGCGCGCGGATACGCCAAGCGGCTGAACGGGACGTTCGCCATCATCGACAAACGGCGGCCTCAGCCCAACGTGGCCGAAGTCCTGAACGTGGTCGGAGAAGTGGACGGACGTGATTGCCTCATCCCCGACGACATGATCGACACCGCGGGCACCGTCAGTGAGGCGGCTCGTGTACTCAAGAATCTCGGCGCGAACGACATCTACGTGTGTGCCACGCATCCGCTGCTGTCCGGTCCGGCAGCAGAACGGTTGAGTCAGGCACCCATCTGCGAGGTCACGGTCACCGACACGATCGCGATCTCGCCGGACCGGCGGTTCAAGCAGCTCACCATCCTCTCGGTGGGCGAGCTGCTGGCCAAGGCGATCCGATACACCCACAGCGATCAGTCGGTGAGCTCGCTGTTCGAGTAACACTTCACTTCGCGAATCCATGGCAACGGCAACCTTGAACGCAACGGCCCGGTCGACGACCGGCAAAGGCGCGGCCCGCAAGCTGAGAGGCGCGCAGCAGATCCCCGGCGTCGTCTACGGGCACGGCCGGTCTCCGCAACCGCTGACGATCGATCTCCGTGATCTCCAGAAGCTCCTCGACCGCTATTCCGCGGACACCACCGTGGTGGAGCTGTCGATCGACGGCACCACGGCGCGAACGCTCATCCGCGACATCCAGCGCCATCCATACCGGCCGCAGATCCTGCACGTGGACTTCCAGGAGCTGGTGGCCGGCGAGCTGGTGACCATCGATCTGCCGATCCACTTGATCGGCACCCCGAACGGCGTACGCGTGGACGGCGGCATGCTCGACCAGGTACTCCGCGAGATCACGATCGAGGTCGACCCATCGAACATTCCCAGCCATGTGGAGCTCGATGTCACCGCCCTGGAGATCAACGACTCGCTGCACGTGAGCGATCTCAAGCTGCCCGACGGCGTGACGGTGCTCACGGAGCTCGAGCAGACGGTTTGCGTCGTCGCGCCGCCGCGGGTCGAGGAGGAGCCGGCGCCGGTGGCCGTGGAAGGCGAGGAGGCCGTGGCCGAGCCCGAGCTCATCCGCAAGCCGAAGGAAGAGGAGGAAGGGGGCGAAGGCGAGTCGTAACCGATCGACGCTCGTTGAAAGTCATAGTGGGCCTGGGCAATCCGGGCCGCGAGTACGAGCGCACGCGTCACAACGTCGGCTGGTGGGTGGTGGACCATCTGGCCGACGTTTGGCATTTCGATCGCTGGCGCCGCGATGGCTACTCGCTGGCCACGAGTGGACGCACGCTGGATCGTACGGTGCGCCTGCTCAAGCCGCAGACGTACATGAATCTGAGCGGAGCGGCGCTGGCGCCGTACCTGCGCCGGCCGAGCTGGTCGCCGTCGACCGACCTGCTGGTGATCGTCGACGACGTGGCGCTCCCGGTCGGCACCGTGCGTCTGCGCGCCCGCGGCAGCGCCGGCGGCCACAACGGCCTCAAGAGCGTCGAGCAGTCGTTAGGCACGCGCGAGTACGCGAGGCTCCGCATCGGCATCCGGCCGGCGGAGCCGCAGCGCGACATCGACGAGCTGGCCGACTTCGTCTTGTCTCCATTCAGCAAGAGTGAGCGCGAGACCGTGCTCGCGCTCTTGCCCCGCCTCACCGACGCCATCGAGCTGTGGCTGCGGCAGGGCATCGAGAAGGCGATGAATGCGTACAACTGAGCGCGTCGCGCGTCGCGCGTGGCGCGCAGCGGGTTGCGAGTCGAGCCGGTTGGGCTCGGGTGCGTGGGCATGCTGAGTCTCGGAATCGTCGGGCTGCCCAACGTCGGCAAATCCACCCTGTTCAATGCGCTCACGGCGGCGAAAGCGGAGGCGGCGAACTATCCGTTCTGCACGGTCGACCCCAACGTCGGCATCGTCGAGGTACCCGATCCCCGCCTCGACGTGCTCACCCGCATCGTGCGTCCCAAGCGCACGGTTCCGGCGGCGGTGCAGTTCGTCGACATCGCCGGATTGGTGAAGGGCGCCGCCGGCGGTGAGGGGCTCGGCAACAAGTTCCTCGCCAACATCCGCGAGACCGACGCCATCGTGCACGTCGTGCGCTGCTTCGAGGATCCCGATGTCCTGCACGTCATGGGATCGGTCGATCCGGTGCGCGACCGAGAGGTGATCGAGCTGGAGCTGGCACTGGCCGATCTGGCGACCGTGGAGAAGCGTCTCGACCGCACGCGTCGTGGGGCGAAATCGGCCGAGAAGGACGCGCTGGCGGAGCTGCCGGCGCTCGAGGCCGCGCACGCGGCGCTCAACGCCGGTCGCGGCCTGTGGGAGGCCGGACTCACCGCCGAACAGCGTTCGCTGCTGGCACCGCTCAGCCTCCTTACCGTAAAACCGGTCTTGTATGCGGCGAACGTCAGCGATGCCGAGCTCACCGGAGCGGAGGGCGTCCACCTGAGGGCCCTGCGTGAGGCTGTGCGAGAGAGCGGCGAGCGGGCCGAGATCGTCCCCTTCTCCGCGAAGATCGAAGCCGAGCTGGCGGAGCTGCCGCCCGAAGACCGGCGCGACTTCCTCGCATCGCTGGGTCTCGAATCGGCAGGGCTGGAGCGGCTGATTCGCGCCGGTTACCACCTGCTCGGGCTGCTCACCTACTTCACGGCTGGTGAGCAGGAGGTTCGCGCCTGGACCGTGCACGCCGGTGACACCGCGCCCGTGGCGGCCGGGGTGATCCATACCGACTTCGAGCGGGGCTTCATCCGCGCTGAGACGGTCTCGTACGACGACTTCGTGCAGAGCGGCGGGTGGAAGGGCGCGCGCGAGCGGGGCGTGGTGCGATCGGAAGGCCGGGAGTACATGGTGCGGGACGGCGACGTCATCCTGTTCCGCTTCAACGTGTAGGGGAAGAGCGCGCGTAGCGCGTGGCGCCTGGCGCGTGGCGCGTGCTTGCTTCCTCATCTCGGCGCGGCTAAGTTATGAGGTTATCACAACTTCACCATCCCTCCCCCCGCTATCGCGCGGGGGGCGGACAGACCACAGGGAGGGTCACTTCACGTGCCTCGCACCTACGAGGCGGTGTACATCTTCGACTCGACGCTCGAAGATGCCGCCATCCAGGACAAGCTCACCCGCTTCCACGGCCTGCTCGGCGCGCAGGGCGACATCACCGTCGACACCTGGGGCCGCCGGCAGCTGGCGTATCCGATTGGCCAGCGGGAGAACGGGTACTACGTGATCGCGCGCTTCGTCGCCGACTCGAGCGCGCTCCCGGAGTACGAGCGCGCCCTCAAGCTGGACGAGGGGCTGGTCCGGTACCTCATCTCACTGCACGAACACGAGGTGGGCGCGCCGCCGATGACCGAAGAGGAGATCGCCGCCGGCCGTGCCCGCGCCGGCGACGACGACGACGACGAGGATTGAGATGCGACGTCCACAGAAAACCTGTCCATTCTGCGAATCGCGCGTTCGATTCATCGACTACAAGGATGACCGCACGCTGGGCCGCTTCCTCACCGAGAACGGGAAGATTCTGCCGAGTCGGTTGAGCGGCGTCTGCGCGCGACATCAGCGCCAGCTCTCGACCAGCATCAAGCGCGCGCGCTACCTCGCATTGATCCCCTACATCAGGGGACACCAGCAGTAACCATGGACGACGGCCTCGCGCCGGCGCCGCGGGAGCATGGATGGAAGCGCATCGTCCTGGCCCTCGCGGCGTTCCTGTTGGTGCCGCGCGTGCCCGCGCTGCGCGCGGTGACGCCCATCGAGCATACGCTGCTCCTGCTCGTGCCGGCGCTCGCCGTGTGCTTCCTGGCCGGCTGGCTCATGGGTGGCCGCTTCGCGCTGGCCGTCGCGTGGCTCACCTTCGCCGGTCTGGTGGTGGCAATCGTGGCGGCCCCGGTGCGTGCCGTCGAGAGCTCGGCGTACTTCGACGTCGCGCGTGCCTGGGGGCTGATGGCCGCGGCCACGTTCGGTGTGGTGACCCTGCTCGCGCCGGCGCGGCCGTTCTTCTATCGGGCACTCTCGGCGGTTGGGCTCGCGATCCTCCTCGCGCTCGTGCTCGTGCTGCTGGGGCAGCTGCCGGCGGACCGTGGCCACCAGCTCTTCGCCGACCAGTTCTCGGCGCGCAACGTGGCGTCGGCGGTGATGCTCGACGCCGCTCCGCGGCTCCCCTTCCCCGAGACCTGGAGCGACGACTGGCTGGAAGTGCTCCGCGTCTCGTCCATCGTGGCGGCCAGGGTCTATCCGGCGCTGTTGGCGCTGGAGTCGATCGCCGCCTGCGCGATCGCCTGGGGGCTGTACCATCGACTGAGCCGCACCCGCATCGGACCGCCCATGGCCCGGCTGCGTGACTTCCGGTTCAACGATCAGATGATCTGGGGTCTCTTTGCCGGCGTCGCGCTCCTGCTGCTGCCGTCGCTGGAGCGCCTGTCGACCGTCGGATGGAATCTCGTGACCTTCTTTGGCGCCCTGTACGCGCTTCGTGGGCTGGGGGTCGCGGCGTGGTTCGTGTCACAGCGTGGCCGCCTCATCACGGGGCTGGCGATCTTGGCCGCCTTTCTGGCCGGCCCACTCACGCTGGTTTCGGCGTTAGGCGTGGGCCTCGGTGACACCTGGTTCGATTGGCGCGGGCACGGCGATGGCGCCAGTCGCCTCCCTTCAACCTGAACCCTTTCGTACGACCGGAGCTTCGATATGGAAGTCATACTTCGCCAGGCGGTGGACAACGTCGGTCGTCCCGGCGACATCGTGAACGTCTCGCCGGGATTCGCGCGCAACTACCTCATTCCGCGCGGGCTGGCGTACGAGGCGACGCCCGGGAACCGCAAGCGGATCGCGCTGGAGAAGGCACGACTCGAGGCCGCCGAGAGCAAGCGCATCGGTGAGGCCCAGGAGCTGGCGGGCCGCTTGGAGCAGGTGTCGCTCACCTTCTCGGCGCGCGTTGGCGAGGAGGACAAGCTGTTCGGCTCGGTGACCGCCGCCGACATCGCGCAGCAGCTCCAGGCGCAGGGACTTCCGGTCGAGAAGCGGCAGGTCGACCTGCACGAACCCATTCGCGCGCTGGGTGTCTACAAGGTGCCGGTGAAGCTGCACGCCGAAGTGAAGCCGGAGATTCGCGTCTGGGTGATCAAGCAGTAGCGGGAAGCCGGACGCGAGACGGGCCTAGCTGGCTGGTATCCAGAGCGCAGGGTCACAGGCACCCAGAGCGCAGCGTGACAGAAGGGAGTCGCGTCCCGCATCCCGCGTCCCGCTTCGGCTTTCTGGCGCGGCGATGGTCCACCACAATCGTGGCAGTCGAGCCTCATCGCCGACCGCGCGGCGCCTATTGCGCAGGCGGTCCCCGTCACATATTGCGCTTCGAGGAAGCTCGGCGGGGATGAACCGTCGCGCCGCGGCTGGCACGCGCCGTGCCCGCTCTCCGGTCGATGCATTCATCACTCGTCAGCGGTCTTGCCGTCAACTGTAAAGAATCGACCCGAATGCCCCACGCTGCATCCCGCCCCGCTGCCGCGCAGGCCAAGCGCGCGGCCGCGCTCTGCCTGGATCTCAAGGCAGTCAACGTGATGGTGCTCGACCTGACCGACGTCTCCGACGCGACCGACTACTTCGTCATCGCGAGCGGCAACTCCGACACGCACGTGCGCTCGATTGCCGAGCACGTGCTGGAGGAGCTGAAGAAGCAGGGCGTGCGCGTCCATCACGTCGAAGGGCTGCAGCAGGGTCGCTGGGTTCTGCTCGACTATGTAGACTTCGTGGTCCACGTCTTCCACCCGGTGCTGCGCGAGTTCTATCAGCTGGAGCGGTTGTGGAGCGATGCGGACGTGATGGCAATCGACCGAGAAGGAGCCGGCGTGTGAAGAGAGTCTGGACGTACGCCCTGGCGGCGGGCACGGTCGTGGTGGCAGCTCCCCTCCCTGTCGCGGCGCAATCGTACTTCGGGAAGAACCAGGTCCAGTACGATCGCTTCGACTGGAAGGTGATCGAGACCGAGCACTTTCTCGTGCACTACTACCCCAGCGAAGAACGCGCCGCCCGTGACGCCGCGCGCATGGCCGAGCGGGCGTACGGCCGGCTGAGCCGCATCTTCAACTACGAGTTCCGCGAGAAGAAGCCGATCGTCTTCTTCGCGTCTCGCACCGATTTCGGCCAGAACAACGTGCTGGGCGACCTGGGCGAGTTCACGGGCGGAGTCACCGAGGCGCTGCGGCACCGCATCCTCATGCCGTTCACGGGCGACCTGGGCAGCTTCGACCAGGTGCTCACGCACGAGATGGTGCACGCCTTCCAGTACGACCTGTTCGCCCGCGGGAAGGCGGGTGCCGGCCTCCAGACGCTGGCCGCGGTGAGCCCTCCCGGCTGGCTCATCGAGGGAGCCGCCCAGTACCTGTCGACGGGCCCCGACCACGCGTTCACGGCGACGATCATCCGCGACGCGGCCATCAACGGAAATCTCCCCACCATCGAGCAGCTGACCGAGCGGCCCGACCGGTGGAACCCCTATACGTTCGGCGCCTCGTTCGTGGCGTTCATCGGCCAGCGCTACGGCGATCAAACGGTCGGCAACATCTTCAACGCGCTGCCGAGTGTGGGCGTGGAGCGCGCGTTCCGCCGCGAGACCGGCAAATCGCTGGAGGATCTCGGCGACGAGTGGCGCGAGGCGATGCAGGTGACGCACCTGCCTCAGCTCGCGCAGCTGGAGCGCCCGCGGAAATTCGCCGCGCCATTGCTCACGAATCGCAAGAGCGGTGGCGAAGTGTTCCTCGCGCCGGCGCTCTCCAGCGACGGAAAGCACATCGCGTTTCTGTCCAACGGCAGCATCGCGCGCGGCGAGGTGTTCATCGACCTCTGGCTGGGCAATGCCAAAACGGGCAAGCGCCTCGGCCGGCTGGTGAAGAGCACGTTCGATCCCAACTACGAGGAGCTGCGGCTTCTCTACTCGCAGAGCTCCTTCTCGCCCGACGGACGCCTGCTCGCGTTTACGGCGCAGCGGAAGGGTAAGGATGTCCTCTACATCCTGGATGTCGACAAGCGCCGCACGCGGCGCCGCATCGACCTGCCGCTCGAGGGGGTCACCGGACCAACGTGGTCGCCGGACGGCCAGCGCATCGCCTTCACGGGATACACGGAAGGCGTCACCGACCTGTACGTGGTGAACGTGGATGGCACGGGGCTGCGTCGTCTCACGGCCGATCGCTACGGTGATCTCCAGCCGCAGTGGTCTCCGGATGGAAAGGCGATCGCCTTCGCGAGCGATCGCGGACCACGCACCGATCTCGATGTGCTCCGCCTCACCCCGTGGCAGATCGCCGTGTACGATTTCGACACGCGCCGTGTCGAGGTGCTGCCCAATCAGGATGGGCTCAACATCAACCCGATGTGGTCGCCGGACGGGCAGTCGATCGCCTACGTCAGCGATCGAACGGGCATCCAGAACATCTTCCTGTACGATCTACGCGACAAGGAGCACTACCAGCTCACCAACCTCGCCGGCGCCGTCATCGCGGCCACGCAGTACAGCCCGGCCATCACCTGGGCGCGCGAGGCCGACCGGCTCGCCTTCACGTACTACGAGGACGGCGACTACACGGTCTGGACGGTGGACAATCCTCGCCTGTTGCGTCGCGCGCCATTCAGGAGTGAGCCGTCGCCGCTCGTCGCCGAGCGCACCACGGCGTCGGAGGTGCGCCTCGCCGCCGCGCCGCAGACCGATTCGATGGGCTCCAACGGAACCGGCCACGGCAACGGCGTGCACGCCAGCAACGGTGAGATCGAGCCGGAGGAGACCGCGGCGCGTGCGACGAGCGGAACGCAGTCCTACTACCGCACCGACGATGGATTCCGGCAATCGGCCAACGTGCCGGCGACCGAGCGAAGGGCCGCACGGGGCGTGATCACCGTGGCCGCGCTGCTCGACAGTGCCGCGCTCGCCCTGCCCGACACGACGCGCTTCAAGGAGTACGCATACAAGACGCGCTTCTCACCGGAGTACGTCGCGCGACCCAGCATCGGCTACACGCGCGACAACTTCGGCCGCGGCGTCTTTGGGGGAACGGCGATCGTGCTCGCCGACCTCCTGGGCAACAGCCGACTCGCGTTCGCCGGCGAGGTGAACGGCCGCGTGAGCGAGGCCCGCATGCTGGCCGCGTACACGAATCTCTCGCGCCGCCTGCAATACACGGCGGGCATCTTCCAGGAGCCGTACTACCTGGGACAGTCGATCCTCACCGAGATCGATCCCGCCAAGGAAGAGTTCCAGGAAGACGTCATCATCACGCGGTACGTGCAGCGGCAGCTGTTCGGAGTCGGCATCTATCCGCTCAACCGGTTCACGCGGTTCGAGTTCGGCGCGCGGCTCACGATGGTCGACCGCACCGAGCAGCGCTTCAGCCGCCGCTTCAGCCCGCTCGGCAGCGACGTGTTCGAGGAGGAGAGCGAGCTCAACTTTCCCTCGGTGAGCTACGCGCAGCCGTATGTGGCGTGGGTGTCGGACAACGTGATCTACGGATTCACGGCGCCGATCATGGGCCGCCGCTACCGGATGCAGGTGGAGCCGGCGATCGGACGCTATCAGTGGATCGACTATCTGGTCGACTACCGGCGCTACGATCCGATCATCTTCAACATGTTCACCGTCGCCACGCGCCTGATGGGGAGCGTCTCCGTGGGCCGCGATGCCGACACGCTGCGCAAGTACATTGGCTACTCCAGCATCGTGCGCGGCTACGAGCGTGAGACCTTCTCGTCGAACGTCAACAGCTGCCCGCCGTCCGCATCGGCGCAGCTCGCGCGGTGCTCGCCTCTTCTCGGCAGCCGCGTGATGGTGGGCAACATCGAGCTCCGCTTCCCGCTCGTGCGGCGCGCGGATATCGGCGGCCTCATCAGCCTGCCGCCCATCGAGGGGCTGGTGTTCTTCGATGCCGGCATCGCGTGGTTCGGCGGACAGCACGTGAAGCTGAGCGCCGAGCGGGTCACCGACCCGCAGAACGTCCGCACCCTGCTCACGAGCCATGGATTCGGGTTGCGGGTGAATCTCTTCAATTTCGCGATTCTCCGGTGGGACTACGCGATCCCGCATCAGGCGCCGGTGAAGGATGGATTCTGGCGCTTCTCGCTGGGACCGAGCTTCTGAGCCGGAGGACCGCTCACTCACACCCCGACTGAACGTCGAACGATCGATGACCTCCCCCCGAGTCGCGCGCGCCGCCAGCTCGCTCCTTCTGCTGGCGGCGCCAGTCGTCGTTGGCGCCTGCTCCTCGAGAACGCCGGCTGTCACCGCACCCGGTCCTGCCGGGGCTGCCGTCACGCTGCCCGTGGACTCCGTGTTCGTGCGCGCGGTTCAGGGCGGCACGCGGACCAATACCGGACAGCCGGGGCCGGGATACTGGCAGCAGTACGCGCGCTACGACCTGCGCGCGCAGCTCGATCCCGATCGCACGCGCCTCTCCGGGGAGAGCACCATCCGCTACCTGAATCGTTCTCCCGACACGCTGCGTTCGATTCCCGTCTTCCTCTATCAGAACCTGCACGCGCAGGGCGCGCCGAACAACACACCGGTCCCGACCACGGGAGGCGTCACGCTCACGCGCGTCATGGCGCAGGGACAGGCGCTCCCGGCGCTGGCCGACGGTGACTCGGGCACTGGCTACCGGGTGAGGCACACGGTCAGCTGGCTCTACCTGCCAAGGCCGGTGGCGCCGGGCGACAGCGTCGAGATGCAGTTCGCCTGGTCGTTCCGGGTGCCGCCCGAGGGCACACCGCGCATGGGACAGGATGGCGAGGTATACCTCGTCGCCTACTGGTATCCACAGGTCGCGGTGTACGACGACGTCGGCGGCTGGCACACCGACCCCTATCTCGGCAACGCCGAATTCTACATGGGGTACGCCGACTACGACGTCGCCATCACGCTCCCGGAGCGCTGGCTCGTCGACGCCACCGGCGATCTCGTCAACGCGCAGGAGGTGCTGTCGGAGCAAACGCTCACCCGACTCGCCGACGCGCGTCGCTCCTCGTCGATCACGCACGTGGCGACGACCGACGATCGCACCGCCGGTCGCGCGACCAGAACAGGGACGAACGGTCAGCTCACCTGGCGGTATCAGGCGCGCAACGTCCGTGACTTCACCTTCACCGCGTCGCGGCGACACGTGTGGGATGCAGCCATGGTCGAGGTGGGTGACGCCAACGGCGATGGTCGCGCCGACACGAGCCTGGTGAGCGCGTACTACCGGCCGGAGCGAACGCGCTGGGTCGAGGCGGCACGCTACGGACAGCACGCGCTCGGCTTCCTCTCCCGATTGCTCTGGCCATACCCGTATCCGAGAATGGTAGTGGTCGAGGGGTTGATCGGCGGTGGGATGGAGTTCCCGATGATGACGCTCATCGGCGGGCCGGTGGATACGCTCGGCCTGTACACGTTGACCGCGCACGAGCTCGGGCACATGTGGTTCCCGATGCACGTCGGCACGGATGAGAAGCGCTATCCCTGGATGGATGAGGGGCTCACCAACTACAACGAGGCGTTGGCGGCGCAGGACTTCTTCAAGGGCTACGACGAGGAGCTGCTCTACTTCCGCAACTACGCGGCGTGGGCGCGCACCGGTCGCGAGGTCGAGCTCATGCGGCACGGCGATCAGTTCCCCGAGGGATCACCCGCGTACCAGATCGCGGCATACGACAAGCCGAGTGTGGTGATGCGCGCGCTGCGCGGCGTGCTGGGAGACAGTGTATTCCTTCGTGCCTATCGAGAGTTCGGCGCGCGGTGGAAGGAGAAGCATCCCAAGCCGCAGGACTTCTTCAACACGTTCGAGCAGGTGAGCCGACGAGATCTCGATTGGTTCTGGCGGCCGTGGTTCTACGAGACGGCGGGGCTCGACCTCGCGCTCGACGCCGTCCGCACCCAGGGCGACTCCCTCGAGATCGTGGTGGAGAATCGCGGGCAGGTCGCCATGCCGGCGACCATCGCGATCACGCGCGCCGACAGCAGCGTGCAGCGCGTGACCGTCCCCGTCACGGCATGGCTCTCGGGGGCGCAGCGCTACACGGTGCGGGTGCCGGCGCAGCCCGAGGCGCGCTCGGTGCAGCTCGATCCCGACCGGTATCTGCCGGACATCGATCCCACCAATCAGCGGTGGGGAGAAGCGGCGAGGGCGAGAGAGGCTCCCCGTCGGTGAGCGGCGCGCAGTCGCGCGCCTTGTGATATCCCCCCGCACCCCTCTACCTTAGGGGCGTGCGAACGACGCCTCTCGCGTTGGCGCTCGTCCTGGCCGCGTGCGGTCCATCCGAACGCAGCGGCACTCCTGCCGCGACCAACGCTCCTGCTGTCATCGCCCCCCGAGGCCCAGATCAGCTCGTCCTGCTCTTTCCACGGCGGGGCGGAGTCGTGCGCGCGCGCACCTATCCCGCGCTGGACTCGGTGGTGTGGAGCTCTCGCGCGAGCGTCGCGTCCGTCGAGCGCGTGGTGGCCTTCGACCCGAACGCAGGCACCGTCGTCGCGCTCGACTCGCGAGGCGTTCCCGTTCGGGTCGACCTGCGCCTCGGCGAAGTGAGCCGGCAGACGACGCCAAAGCTCACCCGGCTGACCAGCAACGACGGGTGGGCCATCTACGGCATCGCGAGCAATGGCCGGGTCGTGCGGCTCACGCCGGCCGGCGATTGGACGTTCAAGCCACCGACGGCGGCGCGCGACGCCATACCGCAGAGCGATGGATCGCTGCTCGTGCTCGCCGATAGCGGCGATTCCACGCACATCTGGCGCCTCTTTCCACCCGACAGCGTGATCACCGACAGCGCCGTGGTCCCGCGCGCGCAGGGTGCCGTTCGGACGCAGGTGGGAGACCGGCTGTACTTCACGGTGGACTCCGGGCTCATCGGCGTGAATGGGCGCACCCTGTCGCCGGTGCCCAGCGTGCGTCTCCGGCGCACGGCACGCTCCGTCACGACCACGCCCAGCGGCGACCGCATCTACGTTGCCACCGATTCGAGCAACGAGGTGGTCGTCATCGATCGCTACAGCGAGGAGATCGACGCGCGCATCCGCCTGCCTGGCTCGGCGTCGGAGCTGCGGATGGACCCCACCGGCCGCTATCTCCTGGCGCGACCCGAGCAGGGGGACAGCGTCTGGGTCATCGACATTGGCACCGACGAGCTCGTCGGTGGCGTGGCGTCGGGCTGGCGCGCCGACCTGCCGACAGTTGCACCCGACGGAGCGCTCGCGCTGCTTCGCGGCCGCGACGTGGTGCTGGTGGATGGCGCGACGCTGGCCCCCCGCCGCACCATCGCCGGTGGCGCCGGCGATACGTGGTACTTCATCACCTGGAACGGTTTTCGTCCGCGCGCGGCATCGCTCGATGAGCCCGTGGACTTCCGCTCGGGCGCCGAGCCGAGCGACACCACCGAGGAGAACCCCTTCGCCGAGCAGCCCGCCACGGCCGACACGGTGACGCTCCCCCCGCCGAGCACGGGGAGCATTGCGCCAACCGAGCGGGCGCGCGACAGTGTAGTGAGCGCGTCGGTGTTCACGGTGCAGTTCGCCGCGCTGCGGTCGGAGGACGCCGCACGCCGGCTGCTCTCCGACCTCACGATCGTCGGCGCCCGGGCGCGCGTGGTGCCCACTCGGCGCGACGATGTTACGATCTACCGGGTCGTGGCCGGCCCCTTCGCATCGCGCGCCGACGCTGAACGAGTCGCACGCACGTCGAACAAACCGTACTGGATCTACGACGGAGCTCCCTGAGTGTTGACGACGCCGCACGTGAGCGTGGGTGCGTGGGAGGAGCAGGGACGCCGGGTGGCCTGGGCACTCGACGATGCGGCGGCCGCGGCCATCGTGAGCAACGATGCCGAGGTCGGCGCGAGCGTCGCCGTCGGGATCGGCCGCGTGCAGGCGCGACGGCGTCGCGTGGCGGTCATCGACCTCGTTGGTGATCTGCCCGCGCTCCAGCAGCTGCTCCCGGACGACGCCGAGTACGGGCTGCTGGATCACGTGCTCTACGGCGTGTCGCTGGAAAAGGTCGCACACCCCGTGGATCCGGCGAAGAACCTGTTCATCGTGCCAAGCGGTGTGGGGCCGGTGTCGCTCGGCGAGCTCGCGGCGCACGATGCGTGGCGCCGCCTCACGCTTGGCTTCCGTGAGGTCGGTGCGCTGGTGCTCGCGGTCGTGCCGAGTGGAAGCGCCGATCTGCATTCGCTCCTGGACACCACCGACGGCGCGGTCGTCGTCGGGAACGACGTGGCGGTCGCCCCCGAGCGGGTGATCACCATCGTCGACTCGCCGCGGCCGCGCTCCGACGCTGGCATCCAGCTCGAGCACGCCGCACCACCGGCGCTCGATCAGGCGGCTGCACCCGCCGGGGGCAACGGCACGGCGGCGCCGCGTCGTCGCCTCTCCATCGCGGCCGTCGTGCCCCAGCGCCCGGCCGTGATCGCACCCCGCCTGCTCCATCAGGGGCGCACGATGCTACGCCAACTGCTCGCGGACCCTCGCCGCCGGCGCATTGCGGCGTGGGGTGGAGGCATCGCCGCCGCGTTAGGCGCGGTCGTCATCGCCGTGGCAGCCACGCGCGATCCCGGCGTTCCCGAGCCGACCGGTGGCGTGACGAGCGCCCACGCCGCCGGCACGACGGTCCCGGCCGCGGGGATGCTCGGCAGTGAAGCGCCGGTGCTGGCGGTGAACAGCGCCGTGGATTCGGCGCGCGCCGCGCACTACACGCTCACCCTCACCTCATTCACCAGTCAGGCCGGCGCCGACGACCGGCTGCGTCGCGAGGAGGGCCGCGGCGCATGGGCGGCAACGTACACGCCGGTGATCCTGGGCGAGGGCGCGCGCTGGTATCGGGTGACGATCGGCGCTTACGGGGACAGTGTGCAGGCCGATTCCGCGCTGCGGTCGCTGCGCTCGCGAAATGTGCTCGCGCCGGCGGAGGGGTACGTGCAGCGATCGTCGTTCGCGCTGCTGGTCCACTCGAGCGTCTCACGCGACAGCGTCGCCGGTCTCGTCCAGGGATGGCGGGCGAAGGGGCTGCCTGTCTACGCGCTGCTCCAGGATGATGGAACGACTCGCCTCTATGCCGGTGCGTTCGAGACACCGGAGCAGGCTGGTTGGCTGCTGTCCATGTTCAAAACGGCCGGGGCGGCGCCGACGGTCGTGTACCGTATCGGGAGACCTCTCTAGTGCGCTTGACCAAGCTCGAGCTCCAGGGCTTCAAGTCGTTCGCCGACTCCACCGACCTGGTGTTCGAGCCGGGTGTCACGGCCATCGTCGGCCCCAACGGATGCGGCAAGTCCAACGTCTCCGACGCGGTTCGCTGGGTGCTCGGCGAGCAGCGCCCGCGCGCGCTGCGCGGCGCCAAGATGGAAGAGGTGATCTTCCAGGGCTCATCGGCCCGGCGCGCGGTGAACATCGCCGAGGTCTCGCTGCACTTCGAGAACGAAGACGGCGCCCTTCCCATCCCCTTCCGCGAGGTGGTGATCACGCGTCGCCTCTCTCGCTCGGGCGAGAGCGACTACTTCCTGAATCGTGCCCCCTGCCGGCTGCGAGACATCCACGACCTGGTGCGTGGCACCGGCCTGGGAGCCGACTCGGGCGTCGTCATCGAAGCGCGCATGATCGACGCGCTCCTCTCCGATCGTCCGGACGACCGGCGCGAGCTGTTCGAGGAAGCGGCGGGGGTGAGCCTCTATCGCGATCGCCGGCGCAGCACCGAGCGGCGCCTGGAGGAAACGGCCCTCGACCTGTCGCGCATCGACGATCTCATCACCGAGGTGCAGAGCCAGGTGCGCTCGCTGGCCCGGCAGCGCAAGCGGGCCGAGCGGCACGCCGAGCTCACGTCGCGCCGCTTCAGCCTCGAGCTCACGCTCGCCGGACGCGAGATGGAGGCGTGGAAGGAGGAGCTGTCCGATCTCGAGCGTCGGGTGGCCGAGCTGCGGACCGAGGTGCCGGCGTCGGAGGACGTGGTGCGAGGCGCCGAGCGCGCCCGCGAGGACGCGCACGGCACGCGCACCGCCGCCGAGGCGAGGCGGAACGAGCTCGCGCGCCTGGTGAGCGGCCAGCGTGAGGACCTGCTTCGCCTGGAGAGTGAGATCCGCGTTGCCGAGGAGCGCCAGCGCAACGCATCGGCGCGGCGCCAGCGGGCGGAGGAGGAGCGCCGTGCGGGCGAGGAGCTCGGGAATCGCCTCACCCTCGACCGGGAGCAGGCGGCGCGGGAGCGCGATCAGCTCGAGCGCGAGCTGGACGATGCGCGCAACGAGCTGGCGGCCCGCGCCGACGCCGAGGAGCGCGCCCGCGAAGCTGTGGCCACGGCGCGCATCGAGTTCGAGCGCACCGAGCGCGCCGTGCGCGATCTGCGCGACCGCAGCCGGCGACTGGAGCTCGATCGCGAGGCTGCCGAGCGCGAGCGCGCGGAGGTGGCGCAGCGCGTGGACATCGTGGAAACCGAGAGGGAGCAGCTCGAGGAGGCCTTGGAGCTCGTCCGCGGCGAGCTGGAGCTTGCCCAGCGTGCCGCGGAAGAAGCCGCCGCCGCATCGTCGCAGGCGGCGGAACGCCTGACGGCCGCGCGCGAGGCAGCCGAGGCGGCCCGCGAGCGCGACGCGGCAGCGCGCAACGACCTCTTCCGCGCCGAGGATCACCACATCTCGCTCCAGGGCAAGGTGGCCGCGCTGGAGACGCTCGAGCGCGAGCGCGTCGGGCTGGCACCAGCGGCGGCGCGGCTGCTGCGCGAGCGCGAGCGATTCGGCGACGGAGCGATCCTGGGACCGCTGAGCGATTACATCAATGCCAGCGCCAGCTCGGCGCTGGAGGTCGAGCGGTTCCTCGGCCCGACCGTGCACGCGATCCTCGTCCGCGATCGTGCCGTGGCTGACGACATCCGCGCCTGGCACGCCTCGGTGCATCCGGGTCCACTGCTCCTGCTTCCGATGGACGTCACGCCGCTGGACGAGTCCGGTGAGGAGTCGTTGGCGTCGATCGTGGAGGCGCAGGGCACGGCGGTGAGGTGGGTGCGGGCGTTGCTCGGCCGCGTGCACTCCATGGATTCCGGCAAGGCGTTCGTCGACGCGCGCGGTGCCGTGTGGCTTCCCGGCTCGAGCGGTGGTCCGGGCCCGCTGCGCCGCCGCGCACAGCTCTCGGCGTTGCGGTCGGATCTGGAGCGTGCCGATGCGGCGCGCCAGCAGGCATCGGCCGAGGCCGATGCCGCGCACGCCGCTTTCGAGCAGGGCGAGCGGCAGGTTGCCGGCGCGACGCAGGAGTCCGCCGTCGCCCAGCACCGGCTGCGTGAGGCCGAGGAGCAGCGGGACGAGGCGACTCGCCGCTGCGCGAGGGTCGAGCGCGAGCGAGCCAACGTGGATGCGCTGCTCGAGCGTCTGGCGACGCGCCGCGGTGAGCTCGCTGTCCAGATCTCCGCCCTCGACCAGCAGCGACACGCCATCGAGGAGGAGATCGTCCGCCGGGAGACGGAGGCCCGCTCGTTAGGCGAGCGGCTGGACGAGCTGACGCGGCTCCTCGATTCGGCGCGCGACGCGCGCACGCACTGGCAGGTAGAGCAGGCGCAGGTGCAGGCCAGGCTCCAGGTGGCGCAGGATCGCGAGGGTCGACTGGCCGCCGAAGTCTCGACCGCCAGCGCGCGGCTCCAATCGCTGCTGAGCGAGCTCACCGATCTCTCGGAGGCCGACAGCGTGCTCGCCCAGCGCATGGCGGATTGGGAGATGGATCGTGAGGCGCGGCGCGCGGCGCTCGGCGACGGTGAAACGCGCCTCGCCGGCGCCGAGGAGGGCGTACGCACCGCCGACGAGCTGCTCGAGCGAACCGAGCGCGAGCTGGACGCCGCGCACCGCCGCGCCGCGGCGCTG
>DATFFQ010000080.1:0-21927 GCA_035249955.1 Gemmatimonadaceae bacterium | reverse complement strand
CTAACCACGGAGACACAGAGAGCACAGAGGATTCACAGAGGGATTCCGATCGGGCAGAGTCCACCCCGCAACGAGCAGGACTGGACCACAGAGGCACGGAGACACGGAGGAACCACAGTGGAGAGCTCCTCTCCTCCTCGGGTTCCTCTGTGTCTTTGTGTCTCCGTGGTTCAAGCTGCTCGTGGCGCGACGGACCTCCGTGCGACGAAGGACCCTCTGTGAATCCTCTGTGCCCTCCGTGTCTCTGTGGTTAGCCGGCCAGGCGCTCGTTGCGCGATGATGCCCGCGACGTGCTACCCGCCACGCGCTTGCCGGCCTGGTGGAGCGACGAGCACGATTCCCGCCGTCGCCAGCAGCGACATTGCAGCGCCGAAAGCGAAGGCGGTGGGCGCACCCCATCGATCCCAGATCGCGCCGAAGATCACCGACGCCGGGAGCGCGGCCAGACCGAACGCGAGATTGAACCAGCCGAACGCGGCGCCGCGGCGCGCCACGGGCACCAGGTCGGCGACGAGCGCCTTCTCGACTCCTTCGGTGAGACCGAAGAACACCCCATAGAGCGCGAAGAGCGCCCAGGCGTGCCAGTGCTGCGTGGCTCCGGCGAATCCGAGGTAGACGAGCGCGTACATCGCCCAGCCCGACACGATGAGTGGGCGGCGGCCGAAGCGATCGGAGAGCGCACCGCCGGGCGTACTCGTCACCGACTTCACGACGCTGAGCAGCGCCCACAGCACCGGCACCATCGCCGCCGGCACCCCCAGCTGCGACGCGCGCAGCAGGAGAAAGGCGTCGGACGAGTTGCCGAGGGTGAACAGCACCACGACCAGCAGATACGCCCAGAAGCGACCGCCCATCCGCTCCGGATCCCGTGGGGCGGAAACGGCGCTGGCTGTCACGCGCGGCGTATCGCGAACCGCCGCCACCAGCACGATGACGGCGATCGCGCCCGGTATCGCCGCCAGCCAGAAGAGCGTGCGCATCGGCACGCCGGCCCACCGCAGCAGCGCGAACGCGAGCAGGGGGCCGACGACCGCGCCGGCGTGATCGGCCGCGCGGTGGAAGCCGTAGGCACGCCCGCGCACCGATGCGTCAACCGAATCGGCGATCAGCGCGTCGCGCGGTGAGGTGCGGATGCCCTTCCCAACGCGATCGCTCACCCGGATGGCCAGCACGTGTTGCGCCGACTGGGCGAGCGCCACGAGCGGCCGCGCGATGGCAGCGATCAGGTATCCGGCCACCACGAGCGGCTTGCGGCGGCGCACCCGGTCGGACCACCACCCGCTGCCCAGCTTGAGAAACGCCGCCGTGGATTCGGCCGCGCCCTCGACGATGCCGATCGCGGTCGCGCTCGCCCCCAGCACGCTGCTGAGAAAGATCGGCAGCAGCGGGTAGATCATCTCGCTCGACACGTCGGTGAAGAAGCTCACGACGCCGAGCGCAATGACGTTGCGGCCGAGCGCTGGTCTCAGGCGAGCCCCATTCCCCACCGGGCGAGCACGATGGGGAGCGCGCCGTAGGAGAGGAGTGCATCGTGAAACGCGGCCAGTGAGAACGAATCGCCGCCGGCGCGCCTGGCATCGTCGCGCAGGCGGAGGATGTCCCGCAGTCCGACGGCGTAGCAGAGCTGATAGGTGGGGTGCGCGCAGTAGCGGCGCGCCTCCGCATCGGCAACGGCGGCGTCGATTCCCAACTCGTCCTGTAGCTTCCGCGCCGCGGTCTCGCGACTCATGCCGCGGGTGTGCAGGCTGACGTCGAGCACGACGCGCAGCGCCCGCCAGAGCAGGTGGTGCGCGGCGAAGAGCTTCTCCTCCGGAGTGCGCAGGAAGCCTTGCTCCGCCATGAGGTGCTCGCAGTACATCGCCCAGCCCTCGAGCGATGCTGGCGTCGTGATGACGCGCCGCACCGGCTGGGGGAGCGCGTTCCGGATGGCGATCTGCTGGTGGTGGCCCGGAATGCCCTCGTGCGCCACCGCCGACGGGAGCTCGGCGCGGCAGTGCGCGCGCCACGGCTGTCCATCGTCGGGGAGCGTGACCAGAAAGAGTCCTCGTTGATCCTGGTCGTACGCGCCTGCCCCGAGGTAGGCGGCAACGGGGGTGAGGGCACGGAGGAAGTCGGGCGTGGGCGCCACCTGAATCTCGGACGGCGTCACCGCCATGAGCCGCCGTTCGATCGTGAACTCCCGCGCCGATTGCATCGCATCGTCATACTCGGCGATCGCGGTATCGGGCCGTGGCACGTCCGCGCGCAAGCGATCGACGACATCGCGCCAGTGCACGCCTGGCGCAATCGTCGCTGATGCCGCTCGCAGCTCCGCCTCGGCGCTCGCGCGCATCCGCTCGCCGAGACGCGCCAGCTCGTCGGCGTTCTCCTGAATCATGTGTGCTGTGTGAAGCTTGCGGTCGAACAGATCGCGCCCGATCGCGAAGTCGTCGCGCGCGCTCTCGCTCAGGAGCGCGAGCGCATCACCGAAGGTCAGGAGCGCGTCCGCGGCGCGCACCCGTGCGTCTTCCAGCTCCGCGGGCTCGAGCGCGGTGAGATCGAGCGACGGATCGTCGAGGCCATCGCCGAGCAGGGCGTGTCCGCCGGCGAGCATGTCGCTGGCCGTCTCGATGAACACCCGGCTTGGATTGGTGAGCCGTTCCTTCGCCGTATCCAGGAACTCCGGTAGTGCTCGCAGGCGGGAGAGCAGCGCGTTCGCGCGCTGAGCCGGATCGTGCGGCGCTCGCACGAGCAGGAGGAAAAGGCCGTTCAACGCATGACTGAGGTGAAACTCGGGATTGCGCGCGAAGGGACGCTCCCGCTCGAGCATCAGGATGTCGTGGCGGGCCGCGTGCAGGGCCGCTGTCCGGTCGATCTCCTCTTCGACCGTGTCGGCGCCGGCTTCTTCGAGCTCCGAGGTGTAGCTCCGCAGCGCCGCCAGCGCTTCACGCACCGAGTCCTGATCGTATCGGCCGAAGCGACCGTCGTGCTCGTGACGGCCGATGAACGTCGCCTCGACCGGATCGAGATGACATCGCAGCTCGAGGTAGCCATCGAGGGCCGCCCGAAGCCGCTCGTTCACGCCCCGGCGGGCACCCGTCGATGCTCGGCGATCATGCGCTCCAGCTCGTCGTCGCGCAGCACGCGATTCGCGCGCTTCGCAGCCTCGAAGAGCCGCTGGCAGAGTGCCTCGTCGGACGGATCGTGACCGTGCTCCTCGAGCCAGCAGCGCACGTTGGAGATTCCGGAGACGTGCGAGATCTCGATGCGCTGCGCCAGGCCGAAGTCGCCGGCCGGCACGCCGGAGTAGATGCGATCGGCCAGCCACGCGTGTCCCTTCTTCCGCGCCTTCACGATGGCGGCCGCGTGCACGCCGGTGCCGGTGCGGAACGCGTCGTCACCGAGCACCGGATAGCTCGGCGGGATCGGGACGCCACAGGCGCGCGACGCCAGCCGCGAGTACTCGGGGAGCTTGCTGAGGTCGTGGCGATGCGCGCCAAGCAGCTTGAGGTTGATGAGGAGCAGATCCATCTCGGCGTTGCCCACCCGCTCGCCGATGCCGAGCGCCGTGCCATGCACGCGGTCCACGCCTTCCTCGATGGCCGCGAAGCAGTTGGCCAGCCCCAATCCACGATCGCGGTGTCCGTGCCAATCCAGCTTCACGTCCTCGCCGCTGGGCGCGATGATCTCGTCGCGCACGAAGCGCACGAGCCGCCGCACGCCGTCGGGCGTGGCGTGCCCCACGGTATCGGCCAGACAGAGTCGGCGCGCGCCCCACCGAATGGCGTTGCCGTACAGCGCCACCAGCGTGTCCGGCGCGGCCCGTGTGGTGTCTTCGGTCACGAACATGACCGGGAGCCCCTCGCGCACGGCGAAGGTGACCGCGTCCTCGCTGACCTTCAGCATGCGATCGAGCGTCCAGTCCTCCGCGTACTGGCGGATGGGCGACGAGCCGATGAACGTGGCCGCCTCGATCGGGATGCCGGCCTCCTGCGAGATGCGCGCGACGGGCTCGACGTCGGAGATCACCGTACGCGCGGCGCAGTTGGCGTCCAGAGCCAGCCGCTCGCTGGCGATCTCCTTGGCCAGCGCCAGCGTGTCGGCGCGGGCGCGCGGGCCGGCGCCAGGCAGCCCGATGTCGGCCGAGGCAATGCCGAGGTCGACCATGAGGTGCAGCAGTCGGCGCTTGTCATCGATCGCCGGGTCGGTCACCGACGGGCATTGGAGCCCGTCGCGCAGCGTTTCGTCGTTGAGCTCGACACGGCATGAGGACCAGTCGAAGTCGGATCCGCCGGCGGCCGTATTCCAGTCGTAGATGAGATCGCGTTCCTGCATGCGGTAACCGTCGGTAAAGTGGTATCGCTGGCGCCACAACGGAATGTATCGTGCGACCTACCCCAGACAATATGCGCGCGGCGTCGGCCCGATCCCTTGCGTTTCCCCGCCCGAGGACTCTATTGAGGCACGATGGACGTTGAGCGGCCGCTACGCCCGGTGTGGGAGCACGACGCGCTCGATCGCGCGCGCCGTGCGCTGGCCGAGCACGATGAGCAGGTGCTGGCCACACAGATCGCGGTATCGGAGATCCCGGCGCCGACAGGAGAGGAGGGGCCGCGGGCGCTCTGGATCGCCGCGCGATTCCGCGCGCTCGGGCTTCGCGACGTCCGCATCGACGAGGCCGGCAACGTGATCGGCCGCCGCGCCGGTACGGCCGACGGACCTCCGGTGGTAGTGTGCGCGCATCTCGATACGGTCTTCCCGCGCGATACCGATGTCCGCGTCGCACGTGATGGATCGCGCCTCCATGGTCCGGGTATCGGCGATAATGGGCGCGGCCTCGCGGCCCTCCTGGCGCTCGCCGGCGCGATCGATGGTCGCTCGCTTCGTACGCACTCGCCGATCGACTTCGTGGCGACGACCGGAGAGGAGGGTGCGGGCGACCTCCGCGGCGCCAAGTATCTCTTCTCGAACGGAGCCGCCCAGGCGCGCGCCGCGATCGCGATCGACGGAGCCGGCGATGAGCGCATCGTCCACCGCGCGCTCGGCTCGCGGCGCTATCGCATCGCGTTTCGCGGCGTGGGCGGACACAGCTGGACAGCGTTCGGGGTCGCCAACCCCGTCCACGCCGCGGCGATCACCGCGGCCAAGCTCGCGCGCATCGTGCTCCCGTCGGGGCCGCGCACCACGCTGTCGGTGTCCCGCGTGGGCGGCGGCATGGCCGTCAACGCGATCCCGGAGGACGGCTGGCTGGAGGTCGATCTGCGCTCGCTCTCGGCGCAGCTCCTGGCCAAGCTCGAGCGCGAGATCCGCGCCGCCGCGCAGGCGGCGGAGCTGGAGGAGAACGAGCGCCGCGTACGCTCGTCGGCGCCGCTCACGATGGCCTTCACGACGATCGGCGATCGTCCCAGCGGCGAGACCGCCGCCGATCATCCACTGGTCGCCCTGGCGGTAGAGGCGACGAGGCTCATCAGGCGCGAGCCCGAGCTGGCCACGGCATCGACCGACGCGAACGTGCCGATCAGTCACGGGATCCCGGCGATCGCGATCGGCGCGGGCGGTCGCGGCGGCGACGCGCACACGGTGAGCGAATGGTTCGACAACACGGACGGCGCCCTGGGCATCGCGCGCGCGCTGGGGATTGTGGTAGGAGCGGCGGGGATTGCGGCTGGCGAGTCAGGGAGAGAGGTGACGAGAGTGGAGTGAGTGAACGGGAAGTGACGAGAGTGACGAGAGTGGAGTGAGTGAACGGGAAGTGACGAGAGTGACGAGAGTGGAGTGAGTGACAACGACCAGGGTGAAGGGATGAGACGGGGTGATGAACCCATCACGCATGTCATGCCCTTCGCCCTGGCTCTGGTCACTCACTCCACTCGCATCACTCGTATTACCGACTCTCCAAGCGTGACGTACCGTCATACGCAACCGGCAGAGACCGGTAGACCTGTTCCACGAGCTCCACGTCCCGCCGCGCGTGCGCGAGGGTGAATTCGGTCGGGGCGCCGGTCGAGAGCGCGCGGACGAAGTCGGCGAACATGGCGCGGTAGCCCGCCAGGTCGCGCACGCCGGGGATCACGAACGCCTTGCGCCGGCCTGATTGCACGAGGAAAACGCCGTTGGACTCGAAGGTTACCGAGCCTTCGCGGCCGTAGATGCGCGAGACGCGCAGGCCGTAGAGCGACGGGATCTCCCACGAGTACGACAGCACGCCCACGGCACCTTCGGCGTACTCGATCGACACGAGGATGCTCTTCTCCGCCGCGCCCGCCGTCGCCTCCCTACCCGGCCGCAGGCCGCGCACCGAGCGCACCTGAAGACCCAGGTTGGCGATGAAGTCGATCCAGTGGATGCCCGCCTCGAACAGCGCGCCGCCGCCGGCGAGGGTCGCGTCGCCCCGCCAGTCGTCGGCCCGCTGAAGCTTGAGGGCGTTGACGTGGACGAAGAGGATCTCCCCCAACGCGCCCGACCGCACGATGCCGCGCAGCCGGCGCGTGATCGGCTTGTAGTAGTAGTTCTCGGCGACGAGCACGCGGCGGCCGCTCTCCTGCTCCGCGGCGGCGACCGTGTCGAAGTCGGCACTCCGCGGGAAGGCGGGCTTCTCGACGATCACGTGCTTTCCGCCGCGCAGCGCGCGCAGCGTGAGATCGAGGTGCGTGGACGGTGGCGTCGCCACGAGCACCGCCTGCACACGCGGGTCGGCTATCCCCTCATCATATGAGGGGAAGGCGCCCGCTCCGCCGTAGCGCTCGTTGTACTGACGTGCTCGCGCCGCATCCCGGCTCGCGTAGTAGCGCTGCACATCCCGCCCGAACGCGCGCAGCGTGCGGCTGTGCAGGCGCGTGGCCCAGCCGCAGCCGAGGAAAGCGAGCGAAAGGCTCAGAGGAGACCCTGGCGCGGCTGGGTGAACGCGATCACCCAGGCCGTGATCACCAGCAGCCAGATACTGGCATACAGCGGAATGAAGCGCTGCCGCACCTTCAGCATGTGCGGGTACAGAATCGGCTTCCCGGCGAACTTGCCGCGCGGCTTACTCGGGAAGAAGAACGTCTTGTACGTCTCGATGGTCGCGATGGTGTAGCCTAACGATGCCAGACCGATCTGGAGGTAGTTGTCGATGAGCAGCGCCAGCAGGAGCGCGTAGGTGAGCGAGATGAGCGGGCTGCGAAAGAACTTGAGGGTCTCGAATCCCTCCAGCGGCGCGTCCTTCCAGGCGCCGCTCAGCGCCGACACCCACCCGCCAGCACTCCCCACGAGTGCCACCAGCAACGCCGGAGCGATGCCGGGCCTCGACTGCTCGATCCGGTACAACCCCCATACGATCGCCGCCGCGATCAGGATGCAGAGCGTTCCCACCGCCCAGCGGATCGGCCTGCTGTGGACGATGCGCCCCATGACGTGGAAGCGCATCGGGATGAAGTACTTCGACTGATCTTCCTCACGGAAGAACGTCTTGTACAGCTCCACGACCGCGCGCTCGGTCACGTAGATGAGCCCGAAGAGCGCCACGAAGCTCGCCGCCCGGCTGAGATCGAAGCGGGCCAGGTACTGGATGAGCGGGCCGGCCAGCGTCGAGATCACCACACTGCGGAAGTACCGCGGATAGCTGTAGCCTTCGTGGATCGCGTCCTTGTAGATCCCCCACGTTGCCGTGTGAAAGCCGGCGAGCATTCCCCACACTCCGGCGATGAACAGATCCATCGTCTCCTCGATAGCTAGGGTGCGTGACGACCCGCCCAGGTCCTACGGCGGCGAGCCGGCGAGCGAGTGTCGGCGGGCGCGTATGTCGCTCGTCTCACGGGAAGGGGTCCGTCCAACGAGATGAGTGCCGACGCGCAGCGCATTGGCGGCGATGGTGAGGCTGGGATTCACACCACCGGCGCTGGGCATGAAGCTGCCATCCACCACGTACAGGTTGTCCAGACCTCGAAGGCGACAGTTGGCATCGAGCGCCGACGTCCGCTCGTCCGTTCCGAACCGTACCGTTCCCACCGCGTGCGAGAAGGACGGAAGGTGGTGCATGAAGAACAGCCGGGCACCGGCGCGACGCAGGATTCGCTTCGCCTGGTGAGCGAGCGCCCGTGCCGCCACGATGTCTCGCGGAGAGTATCGATGCCGGACGATCAGCTGCGGAAGCCCGAACCGGTCCCGGCGCGTGGTATCCAGACGAACGTGATTATCGTAGCCCGGCTGGTCCTCGGCCAGTACGAGCATCCCGGTCGTGCGGCGGAGCAGCGGCGTCACTCCGTGCTGGAGACCCCGTCCGACGTACGCGCGCACGATGGATGAGGTCGGCGTGGAGAGCTGCTGGAGCGCGCCGAGCCGCCCCCGCGGCCAGGGAATCTCCCGGTGGCCGTCATAGAAGTCGTGGATGGCGACCTGCTTGTGGAAGCGCTCCGGCTTGCCAGGTGGCGACGGGAAGAGCCCGAGCACCAGCTCGTTCCGATGCCGGAGCAGGAACCGGCCGATCGTGTGACCCCCGGAGCTCAGCCCATCGAGACCGCTGGCGAGGATCAGGTGCGGTGAGCCGAGCGCGCCGGCCGCCAGGATGACTCGCGTGGCGGCCAGCTCCATCGTCTCTCCCGTCTCGGCGTCGACACACCGAACCGCCACGACGCGCTTGCGCCGCGCAATCAGGCGGACGGCGACGGTTCGCACGCGCAGCTCCATCCCCAGCTCGATTAGCTCGGGTATGACCGTCGTCGCCAGATCGTTCTTCGCACCGATGGCGCAGGCGAACCCGTCGCAGGTCGCGCAAGCCACGCACGTGGCCCGATTAGCTGCAACGTAGTTGATCGCGAGCGGGAGGCTGAACGGGTGCAGATCGAGGTCGGCAGCCGTGCGTGCAATGAGTGCCGCGGTCTCGGTAAAGGGTGGCGCGGGCTGTGGATACGACGCGCTTCGCGGCGGCTCGGTCGGGTCCACACCGGCGGTGCCGGCCACATCGAGAATGCGCTCGGCGAGTGTGTAGTAGGGCTCGAGCTCCTGATAGCGAATCGGCCACGCGGCGCCGGAGACGCCGGCGATCTCCGGGTTGGGCTCGAAGTCCGATTCGCGCAGCCTCAGCGACGCACCGCCATAAAACACGGAGGGCCCGCCAACGCAGTTGAACGAGCCCGCCACCACCTTGCGATGCGGTCCCTCCACCTCGTACGGCGTCTCCCTCGAGTAGTATGGTGTGAGGAGACCAGCGCCGTCGGGGCCCCAGTTCCGCTCGTCGCGCGGCACCCACCCGCCACGCTCGACCATCACCACGCGCTCTCCCGCGCGCACCAGCACATCGGCGATCAGCGACCCACCGAAGCCGCTCCCGATGATGATCGTGTCGTAGCCGCTCACTCCTCGAGACGAACCTCTGAATGGTCGCCGAGGGTGACCGCGCCTCTGAGTCCCTCCACTATGACGTCATCGCCGATCAGCGAGTTGGTGAGCGCCGAGCGCACGATGCGCGAGTTACTGCCCACGATCACGTCGCGGAGTGAGGAGCCTTCGACCGTCGTACCCGCGCCGATCGAGACGTTCGGCCCGATTCGCGCGTTCTCGAGGACGACCCCGTCCTCCAGGTATACCGGATCGATGATGGTGGAGCCGTCCGCCCGCGCTGGGCGTCGAGCCCGCCCCCTCTCCAGCATCGCGCGGTTTGTGTCGAGCAGCGTCTCGATCTTCCCCGCATCGTACCACCCTTCCACGTCGAGTACTTTGATCCTCGCTCCGTGGTCGATCATGTACTGGAAGGCGTCGGTGAGGTAGTACTCCCCCTTGTTGAGAGGCTGGCTGAGCACCCAGTCGATCCCCTCGTACATGAGCTGCCAGTTGCGGATGTAGTAGAGCCCGATGTTGGCGCGCTTCGACACCGGCGTCGACGGCTTCTCGACGATCCTGGTCATGAAGCCTTGCTCATCGGTGACCACGACACCGAAGCGCTGGTAGTCCTCCACCTCCTTCACCCAGATGATGCCGTCGGCGTCGAGCCTGTTGATCACCGACAGGTCGGCGTCGAAGATCGTGTCGACGAAGATGATCAGCACCGGCTCGTCCACGTACGGGCGGGCGAGCGCCACGGCGCCGGCGGTGCCGTTCTGCACCGCTTGCTCGATGAACACGGCCGGGAAGTCGAAGGCCCGACGCACGTACTCCTCGACTTTCTCCTTGAGGTGGCCGGTGATGTAGATGATCTGGTCGACGCCGCCGAGCCGCTCGAGGTCCTCCAGGATGTACGCCATCACCGGCTTGCCGGCGACCTTGAGCATCGGCTTCGGTGTCACGTGTGTGTGGGGGCGCAGCCGCGTCCCCTTCCCCGCCAGCGGGATGATCACCTTCATGGTGCGCTCGTTCCCTCTCGCCCGTACCTGTCACTCAGCCGAACGACATCGTCGAGATCGGGCGTCGACGCCTCCAGCACGTCGCAATCGGTAATGGCGACCATCTGGTGAATCGTTCCCGGCGTCACGCGAAAGGACTCGCCCGCCTTGAGCCCCACGTCGCGCAGCTCCGAGCCATCGTGAACGCGGTACAGCAGCTCGCCCGACAGGAGGTGGACGGTCTCGTCCTTTCTGTTGTGGTATTGCACGGAGAGCTCGTGACCTGCCTTGATGTGGATGATCTTCCCCACGTAGCGATCCGTGTGCGCCCAGATCAGCTCGTGTCCCCAGGGCTTCGGCACGCGTTTCACGTCGGCGCGTCCACTCACGCCGTATTCTCCCGGCGCGTGCGCTCGATCGAGGATGGTGCCGTGACGCACGCATCGATGCACGCGCCACAGGCGGTGCACGCCGCGCCGGCCGCCGGCCGGCCGGCACCATCCAGCGTCAGCGCCGTTGGACCGACGGGGCACACGCGCGCGCACACGCCGCACTCCACGCCACGAAAGGTGATGCACCGGCTCTCGTCGATGCGGATGGGCAGCTGGTCCGCGACGATGGCGTCGACCAGGGGACGCATCGGCGCGACGCGGAGCGTCGCGGCGTCCACCGCCCTCCCGAGCACGCGGGCGAGCCCGCGGGCGAAGAGATCTCGACGGTGGAAGGGGCGGTCGCCCGCGGGGTGACTGTCGCGCATCGCTGGTAAATATCACGAGGCTGGCGGGCTTTTGGCAGTACCGGGGTGCGCGTGGTGCGTGGCGCGTGGCTCGAGGTGCGTAAGGCTGGCGCGGCGCGGGACGCGTGGTGCGGGGCGCGGGCGCTGGGCCGCGCGTGGTGTGGCGCGTCATCTAGCCAAAATGGAGGGCACGGTTCTTGTGTTGCGCAGTGCTCATGTTGCTCGCTCCCCGATACATCCCGCGACTCGCGGCGATGGTGGGTCTCTTTACGCGCTACGGTCTCCGCGACTTCGCGCAGCGGCAGGGACTGCACGCGCTGGTGCCCGAGGAGTTCGATCCCCCCTCCACGAATGGCGACGACGTTCCCAACCGTGCCGCCGCCTTTCGGAAGCGTCTGGTCGAGCTCGGTCCGGCGTACGTGAAGCTCGGGCAGGTGCTCTCCACGCGGCCCGATCTCCTCCCTGAGGCCTACATCCGGGAGCTCACTACGCTCCAGGACGACGTGGGCGCCATCCCGCTCGAGGACGTGCAGCAGGTGATCGAGGAGGAGCTTCGTGCCAAGACGAGCAAGCTGTTCTCGGCGTTCGAGGAGCAGCCGCTCGGCACGGCATCGCTGGGACAGGTGCACGGCGCCCGGCTGCGCGATGGACGGGATGTGGTGGTCAAGGTGCAGCGACCGGGTATTCGCCAGCAGCTCGCCGATGACATCGAGTTCTTCCACGAGCTCGCGCGATTCATGACATCGCACAGCAAGATCGGCGAACGCATAGACATGCTAGGTATCATCGTGCAGCTCCAGCGCGCGCTCACCGACGAGCTGGACTACCGCATCGAAGCGCGCAACGCCGCCGCGTTTCGCAAGTCGCTCGCGCCGTTCCCGCACCTCCTCGTGCCGCGCGTGATCGAGGGCTACACGACGGAGCGCGTGCTCACCACGGAGCGCATTCGCGGCGTCAAGATCGATGACATTCCGCCGATCTCGCGCGCCGAGCACGACTTCTCGGTGCTCGCCGAGGAGTTCGGGAAGGGATACCTGCGACAGATCACCATCGACGGACACTTCCACGCCGACCCGCACCCGGGGAACGTCTTCGTCGTGCTGCCCGGACGCGCGAACCCGTGGACGCCAGGCGAGGTCGCCGCGGCCGATCGGCGAGCGACGCCGCGACCGACGGTCACGCCACTGGCGCGGCTGGAGCAGGACGCACGCGACGACGCCGCGCTGCCGGCCGATGCAGAGGCCCCGAAGCTCGCGCTGATCGACTTCGGGATGACGGCGCATCTGTCCGATGCGCTGCGCGAGCACGTCGTGCGATTCCTGCTGCACATCGCCGACAATCGCGGCGACAGCGCGGCCGAGACGCTGATCGAGATGGGACAGCCGCTGGAGGGGTTCGATCGCGGCGGCTACGTGCGGGAGATCGCGTCTCTGATCAGCCGCAACTACGATCGCGCGGTGGGCGAGATCAGGGCCGGTAACCTGATCTACGACCTCATCAACGCCTCGTACGAGCGCGGGCTGCGTCTGCCCGCCGAGCTCACCCTGCTGGCCAAGGCGATGTTCAACCTCGACGCCGTGAGTCGCGCGCTCGATCCCGGTTACAGTCCCGTGGAGGCGATTCGCGAGTTCGGCAATCAGATCGCGGCGGAGCGGGTGAAGCGGGAGCTGTCGCCGGGACGGATCTATCAGATCGCATCGCAGTCGGCGGATTTTCTGTCATCCCTGCCGCACCGCCTCGACGTGATCACCGCGCGGCTGGCCGCGAACGAGCTGGCGCTGCGGGTGGACACGCCGCAGCTCGATGAGCTGCTGCAGGGGCTTCAGAAGATCGCCAATCGCGTGTTCTCGGGGTTGGTGCTGGGCGGCATTGTGGTCGCGAGCGCGATGCTGCTGCCGTATTACCCTCGCACGGGCGTCGCCGGATTCGTCATCGCCGGCGCGATCGGCGTGTACATGGTGATCTCCATGCTCATCACCGATCGACACGCGCCGAAGCGTTAGGCAGCGCGTGCCGCGCCGTGTGTCGCGCTAGGCGACGGCGCCGCTCAACATGCGGCGCCGGAGCGTGGTGAGCCGCCGGCGCACCGACCCATCCATGACCGTGTCGCCCACGCGCACGACCATGCCGCCCAGAATGTAGGGCTTCACGGTGTAGTGCGGCACGACGGTCTTGCGCAGCACGCGCGCCAGCTCGCGCTCGATCGCCGCGCGGGTACGCGGGTCGGGCTCGCGCGCGACCACGACCTGGGCGTGCACCCGCCCCTGCACGTCGTCCACGAGCGCCTGGTACTCCACGGCGATCTCGGGAATGAGCGCCTGGCGCCGGTGGCGGATCACCGCCTGGAGAAACCGCACGAAGAGGCGCGGCAGCCGGTCCTGAAAGGCGCGCGCCAGGATCTCGCTCTTCTGGTCGGCGCTGATACGGGGCGACTCGAGAAAGCGCGAGAGCCTGACGTCGGTCTGAACGGCATTGGCCACCTCGCCGATCATGGCGCCCCACCCCTCGAGATCGCCGGCGCGGGTGGCCAGCGTGACGAGGGCCTCAGCGTAGTTGCGGCCGATGGTCGTCTCGCGCATCAGCGGCTCGGGCTCGTGAGCACGGGAAGCGAGGAGAGATAGCCCTCCACCAGACGACGGTTGGTCTCGTCATCGAGATTTCGCTCCACCACCTTCGAGGCGCCGAGGATGGCCAGCTCCACCGCCTCTCGCCTCAACTGCGCGATCGCACGGTCCCGCTCGGCCCCGATCTCTCCGCGCGCGCGATCGAGCATCTGCTTCTGCTCCTCGTGCGCGCGCTCCACCAGCTCGGCGCGAACGCGCTCGGCGGCCTGCCGAGCTTCGGCGATGAGCTTCTGCCCCTCCTCGCGGGCGGCATCCAGCCGGCGGCGGTGCTCCTCCAGTACCTTGGCCGCTTCTTCCCGGTCGCGCCGCGCGGAGCTGATCGCCTCCTCCAGCGCGCGTTCGCGCGCTTCCACAGCTCCGATGATCTTGGGAAACGCAAAGCGCGAGAGGATGAAGAGCAGCACGATGAAGATCAGCAGCGTCCAGAACATGAGTCCGCCGCTGGGCGACAGCAGGTCGCCGCCACCGCCCTCCTGGGCCGCAACCACCGCCGGCGAGAGGAGCGCGAGCATGAAGCACGACGCGATCGTGGTGCGCATGGAGCGAATCACCTGAAAGAGTGAACGGCGGGTGGGGCGCCCGGGCGGCCCACCCGGCCAGTTGCTAGAAGACGAACTTGCCCTGAATGACGAACGCCACCACGACGCCGAACAGCGCCGCGCCCTCGATGAGGGCCGCGAGAATGAGCGCTGCGGTTTGAATGCGGCCGGCGGCCTCCGGCTGGCGAGCCATACCCTCCACGGCCTGACCACCGATACGACCGATACCGATCCCGGCGCCTATCACCGCCAGTCCGGCGCCGAGTCCGGCGCCGATGAGCGCCAGACCCACGCCGTTCGAAGCGGCGGCGGGCGCCGCGGCCTGCAGCAAAGCGAGAATTCCACCGAACATGTGCTTCTCCAGGTGATCCAGAGTGGTGCTTCGGCGCTCCGCGCCGCCACCATCGGCGTGCGCCGCTCGTCACCGAGGCCCGGGCCTCAACGAGCTTCGCCGGCCACCCGGCCGGCTACCAACCGCGCGGAACGGAGCAGGATCCGCGCGGTACCGCGAACTCAGTGATGCGCCGTCCTGATCTGCCCGATGAACACGCTCGCGAGGAGCGCGAAGATGAACGCCTGCAAGAACGCCACGAAGAGCTCGAGCACCATGATCCCCACCGCCATGAGGAATGGCGCGCCGGCCAAGAGATAGCTGCCGAACGAGAAGATCAGACCGAGGAATGCCAGGACGACGATGTGTCCCGCCGTCATGTTCGCGAACAGACGGATCGCGAGCGCGAACGGCTTGGTGAACTTACTGATGATCTCCACCGGGGTCATGATCAGCGTCATCGGCACCTTCATCAACAGTGGCATGTCGTGCGGCCAGTAAATGATCGTGCCGATGTAGTGCCTGCCGAGCGCGCGCATGCCCGCGACCTCGATCACGAGGAAGGTGATGATCGCGAGCGTGGCCGTCACCGAGATGTTCCCGGTCGCCGTCGCGCCGTACGGAATCAGACCCAGCAGATTGGCGAAGAGTATGAAGAAGAAGAGCGTCAACACGAACGGGACGTAGGCATTGCCACCCGGACCAATGTTGGGCAGCACGACCTCGTTGCGCAGATAGAGCACGACGGCTTCGAGTCCGGCAGCGAAGCCCCGGGGGTGGCCGACGCGATGGGTGTGCCGATCGTGCGCGAAGGCGGTGAAGACCAGCGTGAACGCGCAAAGCGTGGCGGCGATGAGCAGCATCACCACGTGCTTGGTTGGCGAGAGATCGATCTCGAAGCCGGCGATGGTGATGGGCTTCCAGCGCGGCAGCTCCACGTGGCAGGCGAACCCGTGGCTGAAGCACGGTATCTCGAGCTCGTGCGAGTCCGTGATGTGCGGCGTGATGATGTCGACCGCGTCGGCCGAGGCATCCTCGCCGTGCTCGCCACCGCCGTGGTCCTGCTCCTGCCCATGCGATTCCTGCGCAGCGGTCGCGGCGACCGCCGAATCGACGTCGTGCTGCTGCGCGGAGAGCGGGGATGCCGGCCACACGTAGGCGCAGAGCAGGAAGGCCGCGAACGGACGTATTCTCATGACTTGAGCAACAGGGGTTCGACCAACATCGTGACGAAGAAGAATGTCGCCAGACTGATCAGGGCCGGCGTGCGCTCCAGCCCAGCCGCGCTCACGACCGCGAGCGCATAGATCGCCAGTGTCAGCACCCGTAGTACTGCTCCAGCACCCCAGGCCGCAATGACGTGCTTGCGCGGGACGAAGCGAACGACGGCGAACGCCACCAGCTGCACCATGAACGCCACCACCGCACTGGTCCACACCGCCCGCCGTCCTGAATCGGACGGGTAGGCCAGGGTCAGGAGCCACGCCGAGAGCGCGATGAGCGCCAGCGACACCGTCGCGAACAGCGCCTGCGCCTTCACTTGCGGCGCTCCTCTTCCCGGCGCTGGGCGGCCATGAGCTGCCTGTATATGGCGTAGAAGCTCGCCCCACCACCGACGAACACGCCCAGGATGAGAAACAGCGGCGACGTGTCGAAGCGCCGGTCGGCCCATTGTCCCAGGAAGACGAAGACGATGAGCGAAACGGCGAACTGCAGCCCCATGCTGGCGAAGGCGGCACCCGAGACGCCCTTGTCGCCAGCGCCACCTTGCCCGTGGCGGGTGTGATCAGGTTGCTGGCGCTCGTCACCCATCCGGCCGAAAATCTACGACTTTGTGAATTTTTTCGCAAGCGGCGTTCGAATGAGCTCCGACCGCATGCCGGCGCGCGCCTGGACGAATCAACTGCCGGACGCTCCGCTACTTAGAACTGCCAAAACTCTTGACGGCTGGCTCCCGTGTTGATAAGTTCGCCACACGCAGTTTTGTGATGTGGATCACTTTTCCCGCCCGCCCACCGTCCCACCTCCGGTCCGCCGTGAAACTCCCCCCTCACTTCATGAGCTGGATCCTGCTCGCCGGAGCACTCGCCCTCGCCTGCGGGCCGCTCGCCAACACCAGTGACATGGCCGCCAGCGCCAACGACAGCCGCCCGCGCGTCGATGCCGCCGATTCCGTCAATCCACTGGTCGCGTCCGTCACGGTGAGCGTCGATAGCACCGTGGCGATCCAGTTCCGCGTGATGAACCCGAGCGACAAGCGACGCGAAGTCGCCTTCGAAAATGGCCAGCTGCACGAGGTCGTGGTACTCGACTCCACCGGCCGCGAGGTGTGGCGATGGAGCGATGGACGACTCTTCACCCAGTCCATTCGGCGCAAGCTGCTGAACGGCGGCGAGATCCTCGCACACGAGACACGGTGGGAGCCCGGCGACCTGACCGGTCGCTTCACCGCCGTCGCGTCGCTCACGAGCAGCAACTACCCGCTGGAGTCACGGACGGACTTCACACTGCCGTAAGCCATTCCCGCTCGACCGCAGGCGCGGTCGCGTCCGACAGCCGTCCATCCCGATCGCAGCCCGCACTCGTCTGCCGTCGTTCCGGCCCGGTACGCTGGGTCGCGGACGCTCGCCTGCATACCCTTCATCCCGCACGTTCCAGGCGATAGCTTTTCCGCGACCCTCTCCCCGGACCGGCGTTGGCTACACAGGCACGCACTTCAGGCGATAGCGGCACCCGCGATCTCGAGCTGCTCGATCAGCTGGCGCGAGCGCGCAAGCGCCTCTCCGAGCAGATCGGGCGACGGATCATCGGCCAGCACGACATCGTCGACAACCTCGTCGCCGCGTTGTTGAGCGGAGGCCACGCCCTCCTCGTCGGCGTCCCCGGGCTGGCAAAAACGCTCCTCGTGAAGACCGTTGCCGAGGCGCTCGACCTGACCTTCTCACGGGTGCAGTTCACGCCGGATCTCATGCCGAGCGACATCACCGGCACCGAGCTCCTGGAGGAGGATCACGCCACCGGGCGTCGCTTCTTCAAGTACGTGAAGGGTCCGATCTTCGCCAACATCGTGTTGGCCGACGAGATCAACCGCGCGCCGCCGAAGACGCAGGCAGCTCTGCTCCAGGCGATGCAGGAGCACGCGGTCACCGCGGCCGGCCAGACTCACGCGCTCCCCGAGCCCTTCTTCGTGCTCGCGACGCAGAACCCGATCGAGCAGGAGGGAACGTACCCGCTTCCCGAGGCACAGCTCGATCGCTTCATGTTCGAGCTGCGTATCGCCTACCCGTCGGCCGAGGAGGAGGAGCGGATCGTCACGACGACGACGGGCGACGAGGAAACCACCATCGCGCCCGTGCTCAGCGCCGCACAGCTCGCCGACCTGCAGCATCTCGTCCGCCGTCTCCCCGCACCTCCTACGGTCGTGCGCTACGCGGTTCGTCTCGCGCGCTCCACGCGCCCGGACTCGCCGGAAGCCACACCCAGCGTGAGGAAGTACGCGAGCTGGGGTGCGGGCCCGCGCGCCTCCCAGTATCTCATTCTCGGCGCCAAGGCCAAGGCGGCCATGGATGGTCGGTCGGTTCCCGATCTCGACGACGTGCGCTCCGTGGCGGCTTCCGTGCTCCGCCACCGCGTCGTGGTCAACTTCCAGGGCGAGGCCGAAGGGATCAATCCGGAAAGCCTGATCGATCTCACCGAGCGCTAGCGCGCGGATCACTCGGCAATCGGCTCCATCGACAGCCAGCGTCGCCACCATGGCGCGCGCTGCTCCGGATCCATCGTCGACTCCACCGCCATGCGCCACGCGCGCTGCATCTCGGATGCGTCGGCGAAGCGATTCTCCGGAATCGGCGCGAGCCCCTTCACGAGCCATGCCGCGACTTCGTCCGGGAAATCACTCGCGTCGAAGTCGCGTGCGAGCTGCCGCGCGAGAATGCGCTTGGCGTCTCCTTCGCCGAACGGAGCGCGACCGGTGAGCACGAAGGCGACGATGGCGGCGACCTCGAAGCAGTCGACGGCCGTGCCCTGTGGCTCGCCCAGCAGCTGCTCGGGGGCTGCGAATTCGGGCGTTCCGGTAGTGCCTGTCGCATCGTCGCCCGCCACCTTGGCGACACCGAAATCGGTGATGCGCCACCGGCGGTAGCGATCGATCAGGATGTTCTCGGGCTTGAGATCACGATGGATGATCCCGTTCGCGTGCGCCGCCGCGAGCCCGTCGAGGATGAGCTCGATCTGCGGCGCCACTTCGGCCAGCGGCCGCGGACCGGCGCGCGCGATGAGCTGCGCCAGGGAGCCCCCTTCGGCGAGCTCCATCGTGTACCACGAGACACCGGCGTTGCTGTCCCAATCGAAGATCGGAACGATCGCCGGATGCGCGAGCTGCGCCGCCAACCGCGCCTCGCGGCGGAAGCGCCGAACGGCGGAGTCATCGCTCGCGATGTGCGGGTGCAGCATCTTGAGGGCGACCTCACGCTCGAGCGTGAGGTCGCGAACGCGCCACACCGAGCCGAATGTGCCCTTTCCGAGGCGGGCCAGCACCTCGTAATCGTCGCCGACCGCCCACCGGAGGCGTCCCTCCTCGGTGTCGCGGGTGGTGCTCACGGCCGCGGTGCTGCCGCTGATCAGGATGGTGGTGCGCGTGCCGATCGACCGGTCGAGCGACCGCAGCATCGCCGACACGGTCGGGAACCGGCGCTCCGGCTCGCGCGACAGCGCGCGATCGAGAATCTGGCCCACGCTGGCCGGGCACTCGGGTACGACGAGGCACACCGGCGGCGGCTCATCCGACGGATACTCGCCGGCCATCGCCGCGAAACAGGTCGCGGCGAGCTGCCATTGATCGCTCGCAGCCGTTGGCGTCCATCCGTCATCTCGCCACTCTGGCGGAGGTGGCGTCGTGCCCCTGGCTGGCGCGAGGCCGAGCGGAATCTCGGCGCGTGGCATCGCCCACTGCCACCCGAGGAGCCACAGTCGGCCGGTGGGCGTCACCCAGATGGACTCCAGCGACAGCGCACCGTGATAGGTGCCGCTGCTGTGCAGGTACGACACGGTGGAGCCCACCGCACGCAGCAGCTGGAGCAGATACGGAACATCTTCGCGTCCAAGCCGACGGTAGCGGGCGCCCACCGTTTCGCCGGCGATCCACCGCCGCAGATAGCCCGGGCCCCGCCTGCTTTCGGGATAGCTCGCCCAGTAGTGATAGGTGGTCGGCACCGATGGGTGATTGCGGTGCGCGAGGTTGCGCGCTTCCGCGGCGAGCCATTGTGCGTGCGACGGATCGGGCACGCTCACGAGAGAGAGCGAGCGGCCGAGGGCGTCGATCACCTCCTGATAGTGGCGATGCTCGCCCTGCACGCCCTCGGCGCCCCACGCCCACTCGGGCGGCAGCTGCCAATCGGCGAGATGGGCGGGGAGGACCCGGGTGACCGTGTACGCGGACTCGGACTGGGCTGGCGACATCGCTCGTGCTCTATGCTGGACGAAGTGACGGCGGAAGTTAACATCCGTCGGACCGTTGCGCCGGGTTGCCCCGCAGTCGCGTGGCGACGAGCCATCCTACCCTCGACTCATTCTCATCATGATGGACGCAGCGGAAGTCACGTTCGAGGCATTGCACCCCGATGTCATGGTACCGGCACGCGCCACGGAGGGCTCGGCCGGTTACGATGCGCGCGCCTATGTGCGCGGGCGGACCATCAGGCGCTCCGATGGTGCGGGCGTGTGGGAGACGGCACAGGGTGACGACACCGAATCGGTCGTGATCGCCCCCGGCGAGATTGCCATGATCCCACTGGGCTTCCGCGCCAGACTGCCGCGAGGCCTCGAGGCGCAGGTGCGCATTCGCAGCTCCATCGCGTTCCGGAAGGGACTCATCGTGCCGAACGCTCCGGGGACGATCGATGCCGATTACCCTGACGAGTGGATGGTACTGGTCAAGAACACGACCTCGGCGCCGGCGACCGTGGAGCACGGGGAGCGCATCGCCCAGATCATCTTCGCGCGGTTCGAGGTTGTCACCTTCGCTCCCGGGTCGGTGGTGGCGACGACCCGCACCGGTGGTGTGGGCAGCACCGGGCGATTCTAGCTGAACCGCTCACGGGAGCCGTACCGTCGTCGCCGCCCAGGAAGCGCGCGCGTCGCGGGTGTAGCGGGCATCGCCGATGTGGACGATGGTGTCCGCCCCCGTGTGCTCGATGACGAAGAACGGGAACCGTGCCCAGGAGAGAAAAGCGCTCCCCTCGCTCGTGAACGCGGCGGTGGTCGACGCGGCCGAGCTGGCGTTCGCGGGGAGCGCGGAGGCCGCGATGCGGACGCGCGCGTCGGGCCACCAGTCGAAGGTGCCGAAGCGGTAGCGCGCGCCGTCATCGACGACCACTTCTCGGCGCAGCGGATCGAGTGGGACCGGCGACACCATGAGGCGCGCATCCGGCCGCACGCCAAGGCCAGCCAGCTCACGGCCGACGATTCGCCGTGCGGCGCTCGCCGACGACAGCATCAGGACGATGTACGCGCCAACGGCGCCTAACGCGACGCGAGCCGGCCGCGTGAATCGCGGATGGCCACGCCGCGACCGGCGCCGTGCGAGCCACACACCCAGCCCGAGTGCGATCCAGATCCAGGGGTCGACGATGAAGAGCACGTCGCCGTAGAACCACCGATTGGAGAACGGCATCAGCCAGCGTACGCCGTAAACGTTCATCCAATCGAGGGTTGGATGGGTGAGGATGGAGATCGCTGACAGGACGAGCAGTGCGGTCGGATTGGCCGGTGCGACTATCGGTCCGGCCCGGCGGCGTCGTACCAGCGCGTCCCATGCGAGCATGATCCCCGTGAGCACGAATGGAAGGACGAGCAGGGCGAGCAGGCCGTGTGTCCAGCCGCGCCGGAACTCCAGGGAGTGCCCAAGCGGGACGGCGATGACGTCGATGTCGGGGAGGTTGGCGCCGATGAGGAGCGTCGCGGTGCCGAGCGGGGTGCGGCGCTTGAGACCCGCCTCGCCGATCGCAGCGCCGACGAGCGTGTGGCAGATGTTGTCCATGAGTCGGTGCGACGAGTCGTGGGTCGTGCCGGCGGGTGGTCAGGCAGCGCCGGTCACTGCGTGAGGCTCACTCGATGCCGGCGTTGCGCTGGAGCCAGCGGATGTAGGCAATGATCTCCGTCATCTGCTCGGGCGAGACGTTCGGTTGGGGTGGCATGTCGCCGTAGTTCCAGTGGTGGGCGACGACGCCGTTGCGCACCGCGAGGTGGAACGCGGCGTCGGAGTGATGGCTCGGCTCGTAGAAGATGTGCACGAGGGGCGGCCCGATCGCCGTGCCGCGCGCCGCGTCGCCGTGGCATGCGGCGCAACCGGCGTCGAAGAGCTGCTCGCCGGTGGCGAGCTCCGCGGGCGTTGGCGGCGGTGGGGGTGCGCTGGCCGGAGGCGGCT
>DATFFQ010000079.1:0-11550 GCA_035249955.1 Gemmatimonadaceae bacterium | reverse complement strand
GGCCGTGGCAATTGCCGTCCTCGTGCCGGTGGTATATGCCGTCACACGCCTGGCGTGGGCGCTCGGTTACCCGTTAGGCATCACCGAGGCGTTCTTTCGCCAGGGCGTGGGGACGGGCCTCTGGCTGCGTGGTGCGGCGTTGGCGATGCTCGCACTGGTGGGAGCGGTGCTCACGCTCGGCCTCGCGCAGCGGTGGAGCGAGGTCTTTCCGCGCTGGATCCCGATCGTCGGTGGGAGGCGCGTTCCCCGGATGCTGGTGATGGTTCCGGCGGCGATCGTGTCGATCATCGTGACGACGGCGGGACTCATGTTCGTGCGCGCGGCGATCGCGGGGGATTTCACGTTGGGCACGCACGCGGTCACGTGGAGCGAGAACTGGGGGGCCCTGTGGCCGGAGCTCCTGTGGCCGATCTGGGGCGTGACACTGGCGGCGGCGACGGTCGCGTACCACGTGCGAACGCGCGGGCAATGTGTCCATTGCGGGCGACTATAGCGCGCGACCGTACTACCGCGCTCGCCCGGGGTGCGCTGTCTTGCACCCAATTCCTGGGAATGGTATATTTGTAACATCGACGCGGGGTGGAGCAGCCTGGTAGCTCGTCGGGCTCATAACCCGAAGGTCGCGGGTTCAAATCCCGCCCCCGCTACTGAACGAGGCCGGGCCAGGTTGCCCGGCCTTTTTGTTTGCGGCAGCGCTTCGTTCGTGGCGGCCCGCGCTGCCGTGCCGGCCCGCGCTGCGCGCCCCTCACGGACTTCATCGTTGAGCACGCAGGAAGTACATTTCCAGACCTCGCCCGCCGGCGGCTCGCGCCGCACGAGGGTTGGGGCAGGGTAGCTCAGCTGGTTAGAGCACGGCACTCATAATGCCGGGGTCGCGGGTTCGAGTCCCGCCCCTGCTATTCTGCAGGAGACAACCTGCACGCTCGGCTCGCGCGCTTTCCCAGCCGTAGCACGAATTGCAGCGAGGGCTACAATCGCCCGCCCCTTCTCCTCACCTCGGTCCAGACCGGGCAGCGAACCACCTCCCCGGGGGCAGCCACTTCGACGGCCGCGAGCGGGAGGAACATCGCCGCGCCTGTTCAGCACGGCATCAGGCAGCTGACAGGGGCATCGCCACTATCGCTGGCCTCCCGTTGTCGACATGATCCTCCGTCCACATCCCTCTTAGTGAGGATATCCTATGTACGTCGTCGCGGAGCACATGATTTCCGACCCGGCAGCCTTCTGGAGCAAGGCGGAGGAAATCGTTCCGAACCTGCCGCCGCAGCTCGCGCTGCATCACTGTCTGCCCACCAAGGACGGCTCGCGGGGAATCTGCGTTTGGGAGGGGGAATCGGTGGAAGCGGTTCGCAGCTTCTTGGAGGGGCACGTGGCACGGTGGAGCAAGAACGACTACTACCAGGTGGAGAACAGGGAGGCGATCGCCCTCCCGTCTGGGGTGAGGACCCCGGCCAGCCGACAGGCGCCTAACGAGGATCGGCGAGAGGCGCGCGCGTAATCACAGGCGTCTCCAACCCGAAGAGATGTCCACCAGTCATCAGAAGCGCCGCCCTGGAGGGGCGGCGCTTTGTGTCGCGCGTGCCGGCGACCGTGCCGCGATTACCGCTTGACAAGCGAGCCTGTGACGGCAGCATTGCACAACTCCCCAACGAGCCCTGAGGAAAGATGCTATACGCGGCGCTGCTGATTGCTGCCCCATTGCTCCAGGATGCCGTCATCCCGCCGCCGCCGCGGCGGCCGCTGCCACGCCCGGCGGCGAACGCCCCGATGGCGGCCATCAATCAGAATCTCGTGGCCGCAGGGCGGCGTACCGGCGACACGCTCAGGCTGGCACTCGATGTCGTCGAAGCGGCGTGGCAGGCGGAAGGCAGCGGCGACCCGGTAGTCCCAATTCTCGCTCTGGCGGAGCCCGGCCAGGCGCCGCAGGTGCCAGGACCATTGCTGCGCGCACCGGTGGGAACGACGGTGCGGCTGACGCTACGCAATCGCTCGGATTCGACCGTCATGATGAGCGGTTTTCGCCAGTCGCTCAAGGCGACCGACGACACGTTGTACCTGAGCCCGGGCGCGAGGCGAGAGATCACCTTCCGCCTCGACTCGGCCGGCACGTTCTTCTACTGGGGCGTGCTCAACGGGTTGAAGCATTGGCGCCAGCGCGACTGGCTCGACTCGCAGCTCACCGGCGCGCTCATCGTCGACTCCACCGACGCGCACGCGGCACAGCGCGAGCGCATCTGGGTCGTCACGGAGTGGTTCCTTCCGTATCCGGACCGCCCCTTCGAGAGCGTGCTCGTCTTCAACGGGCGGGCGTGGCCGCATAACGAGCGTCTCACGCTCGTGCAGGGTGACTCGGTGCACTGGCGCATCATCAACGCGGCGGCCATCGAGCATCCGATGCACCTGCACGGTTTCTACTTCCGCGTGACCCGCCGCGGTGGCGAGCGTGCCGACACGGCGATCGCGGCCGATCGTCAGGCGCTGCAGAACATGCAGGTCATGCAGCAGGGTGGCACGATGTCGATCTCGTGGGTGCCCTCGACGCCCGGTAACTGGGTGTTCCACTGCCACTTCGCCTCGCACGTCGGCGACCACGTGTCGCTGCACGGGTCGCCGGATCCGCACCTGGCCGGTGGCGAGCACGCCACCGCGAAGACCACGAGCCACGCCGGTTCAGGGGCGCACCAGATGCGCGGGCTGGTCATCGGCATGCACGTGACGCCGGCACCCGGTTATCGCGAGCCGAGCGTGACGAATCGACGCACCCTGCGATTGCTCGTCCAGAAACGGCCCAACGCGCTCATGGGCCGACAGATGGCGTACGGCTTCCTGCTGCAGCGCGGCGACTCGATACCAGGGCGCGACTCGGTGCAGATCCCTGGCCCCGTCCTCGAGCTGCGGCGCGGCGAGCCCGTGCGGATCGTCGTGCGCAACAACATGGACGAGCCGACGGGGGTGCACTGGCACGGCCTGGAGATCGAGAGCTTCCCCGACGGCGTACCGGGCTTCAGCGGCATGGGCCAACGCATCATGCCGCCGATCGCGCCCGGTGATTCGTTCGCCGCCGAGTTCACGCCCCCCCGCAGCGGGACGTTTCCGTATCACTCTCACCTCCACGAGCTGCGGCAGATCGGCTCGGGCATGTATGGCGCGATCATCGTGAGTGATGCGCCGCGCGACACGATACGCGATCACGTCATCGTGGCTGGTGGTGGTGGACTGCCGGTGTTCGAGAAGGCAGGCCAATCGTTCCTGCTGGTGAATGGTCACGTGATGCCAGGCGCGATCCATATGACCGCTGGAGATACCAACCGGCTGCGCCTGGTGAGCATCCACGCGGACGAGATCCTGCGCTTCCGGTTGGGCGACGACTCGACCGTCGCGCGCTGGGATCCGATCGCGCGGGACGGCGCCGACCTGCCGGCGTCGCTCCGGGGAGTGCGCAGCGCGACGATCGAGATGGGTCCAGGCGAGACGGCGGACTTCACCTTCGTGCCCGCGCAGCCGGGGCACCTCACGCTCGAGGTCTGGATGTGGCCGACTGGCTACCGGGTCGCCGTGCCGATCGTGGTGAGCGCGCGCGCGGCCAGCCGTTAGGCGATAGCCGACCGGCCAGCAATGTTGAGGAGCCGCCGCATGCCAGCTCGACGTGTCGTCCGCTCGATCATCCTGTTGTGCGCCGTGTGCCCTATCGCGTCACTCGGTGCGCAGCAGGGCGGCGCGGCGGCTGGAGCGGAATCGCCGCTCGTCTTCGAGCACGTGACGGTCGTCGACGTCGAGCAGGGGCGGCTCCTGGCCGACCGGCGCGTGGTGATCGACGGTACGCGCATCATCGCCGTGGATTCTGGCTCTCATGACGGTCCGGCTGGCGCACGGCGGGTCGACGGTACCGGCAAGTATCTGATCCCCGGCCTCTGGGACATGCACGTCCACGCCGCGCACGGGAGCTACGGTCGTGGCCTGCCGGCCAACGACTCGGGGTTCGCGCCGCTCTTCATCGCCAACGGCGTCACCGGTGTGCGCGACATGTTCGGCGTCGAGGGGCGGGCGAAGCTGTGGAAGGCGCACGTGCGCAACGGCACGGCGCCCTGGCCGCGCATCGTCGTCTCCCAGCACATCCTGGACGGGCCGCAGGCCGTCTGGCCCGGCTCCGTGCGGGTGGCGACGGCGGCGGCCGCTCGTCGCGCGGTGGACTCGCTGGTCCGAGCCGGCGCCGACTTTCTCAAGGTGTACAGCTTCCTCCCTCGCGACGCGTTTCGCGCCGCAGTCGAACAGGCCGGGCGCCGCGGGCTGCCCGTTGCCGGCCACGTTCCGTTCGTGCTCAGCGTGGAGGACGCCAGCGACGCCGGAATGCGGAGCATCGAGCACATGACGGGCATCCCCGCGGCCTGCTCGACCGTGACGGACAGCGTGCACGCGGCGTATCTCGGCGCGCTCGACGATCCGGATGTCCTGGCGGCGATGAGCCGCGTGGGCACGGCGCTCGGGCCGGCGATCCTGTCCAACCCCGACCCGACGCGGTGCGCCGCGCTGGCCGAACGGCTCAGCAAGAACGGGACGTGGCTCTCGCCGACGCTCACGGTGCTCCGCAGCACGGCGCACCTGGACGACACGACGCTGGCCGGAGACCAGCGGACGCGCTTCGTGCCGGGGCGCTACCTTCAGCTGTGGGACCCGCGGAACGACTTCCGCTTCCGCAACGTCACCGCCGAAGGGTGGGGCATCAGACGCCGCATGTTCGCGCGGCAGCTGGAGATCGTCGGTCACATGGCGCGCGCCGGCGTGCCGGTGATCGCCGGCACCGACTTCGGGAATCCCTGGATCTTCGCCGGCTTCAGCCTGCACGACGAGCTGGGGCTGCTCGTGCAGGCCGGCCTGACACCGCTCGAGGCGCTGCGCGCGGCGACGCTGGGCCCGGCACGGTACCTCGACGCCACCGACTCGTTAGGCACCGTGGAGCGTGGCAAGCTCGCCGACCTGGTGCTGCTGGATGCCGACCCGCTGGCCGACATCACCAATACGACGAAGATCCGCGCCGTGGTGGCGAACGGACGCTACCTCGACCGCGCCGCGCTCGATGCGCTCCTCGCCGGCGCCGAGCGCAGGATCCGGGGAGAGACGCCCTAACGAGGTCCGAGCAGGGTGGCGAGCGCACCGCCGGCCAGCACCCAGATCGCGACGGCCGCGGCGAACAGAATCAGCATTGCCGGGATGGCGGCGAACGTCCACTTGAGCATGAAGACGACCATGCCCCAGAACGGCATGTCGAAGTCCAGGACGCGGACGTTGACCAGCTCCCGCTCGCTGCCGGCGCGCTCCTCCGGTGCGCCGCGGGCCGGCCCCGGTCGCGGCTCGCGGCCGGCCCGCCGCCGCAAGAGCTCCTGCTGAATCTCCTCGGCGTCGGCCGCGGAGATGTCGCGCGCGAGCCTCGCCTGGATGAGCTCGTCGGTCGACATGTTGGCGAAGCGTCCGTTCATGGTCGATCCTCCAGTGGCGCGTAGCGCGTAGCGCGTAGCGCGTGGCGCGGGGCGCGGGGCGCGGAGGCCAAGATGTGGCGGCCGGACGCCGGGGGCGAGGGTCCCGCCGCGGGCTAGTTGGCGCGATCCAGGCGCTGGAGGACGGCGAGGACGTGTTGCGGCTCGGTCAACTTGTGGCCCCAGCCGCGGCCGAGCATGGAGCGCAGGAAGTAACCGCTCATGCCGTGAAAGCCCGAGTGCTCGAGCACCAGGCGCGTGCCCCCTTCCACGCGCTCGAGCGTCCACTCGACCCGCGTGGGGCGATCCTTCGTCGGTCCGCCGCCCCAGGAGTACACGAGGCGTCGAGGGGCGTCAGCCTCCAGCACTTCGCAGTGCACGATGCCGTCGAAGCCCGGCGCCGGCTTCGTTCGGAACTGAAAGCGATGCCCGACCACAGGCTCGATGTCGTTGGGCATGAGCCAGCTGGCCAGCACCTCGGGTTCGGTGAGCGCGCGCCAGACCAGCTCGGGCGGGAAGGGGTAGAAGGCAGTCCTCGTGATGCTCTTCATCGCTCGCGTGCGTCGAGCTTCTCGAGCGCCGGCCCCAGACGCTCCAGGCCCTCCGTCCAGAATCGCTCGTAGCGCCCGATCCACTCGGCTACCTCACGCAGCGCAGATCCCTGGAGACGATAATGGCGCTCGCGCCCCACGCGCGTCTCGCGCACGAGCCGCGCGTCGCGCAGCACGCGCAGGTGCTGCGAGATGGCCGGACGCGTGATGCGGAAGGCGTCGGCGAGCTCGTGAACGGGCTTGGTGCCGTCGCGGAGCAGGTCCAGCAGCTCGCGACGGGTGGGATCGGCGAGCGCGTTGAACACGCGGTCGGCCAGGCGGTGAGGGTAGCGAGCGCCTCGCGGTGTGGTCGTCTTTCGCACGCCGATACGCTACGCGGCGGACGCGCGGTGTGCCACGGTGGAGCGCTCGCTCACCGGGCGGTCATGGGGCCGACGACGACGAAGCTGTTCCCGTAGAGGTCGGCGAAGGTCGCCTGCGCGCCCCAGGGCATCTGGCGGGGCGGTGAGGTGAGCTTCACGCCGTGCTGCCTCAGGGCGTCGGCGTACGCGCTCACGTCGCTCACACGGAGTACGATGTTCGTCGTCTTCCCGATCCGATCGGAGTAGTCGGTGGACATGCCCGGCTCGGCGGGGTTCGGGGCGGTGCGCGCTTTCTGGAGGACGATGCTCACCGGCGCGTTCGCCGCCGGCGCGACCTGAATGAAGCGCTCGTCGCGGCCGAAGGCCTGGTCGCGGAGCACCACGAAGCCGAGGGTGTCGGCATACCAGCGTTTCGCCTGGTCGTAATCGGGGACGATGATCGAGAACGACTGGAGCTGCACCGTGACCGGGGCCGGGCGGGATGTCGATTGGGACACCGCGAGGGCGGGCGTGAAGGTGAGGGCCGCGAGGAGCAGGGGCGTGTGGCGCATGGTACCGCTCCGAAAGATCGGTAAGTAACGACTTACGTTTCTGTGAAGATACGTTAGCTACTGCTTACCTGTCAAGCCGCGGGGCGCTCGTTCGTTCATCGCCCAACGACGCCAAGCACGACTTGGCCATCTTGTCGCGCCCGCCATTGTTCGCACTCGCCAAACTGACGTGATCGTGACAGCGCGCCGTAGAGTCGTCGGCGATCGGATCACGCCGCCTGTCCACCTCACGTCATCCAGCGAGCGCCATCGTGCGATTCCGAACGACCCACGCGACATGGATCGCGGCCGGTAGGCACCATGCGCTCACCACGCTGCGGGGCGCGATGACACTCGCGTCCTGTCTGATTGCGGTCACCGCTCACGCGCAGACGGGTGGTCGCTGCGGGGTGCGCGAGATCGCGCGGTGGATGCTGTCACCTCTACCCGGGTACGAGCTCTATGTGGAGCCTACCATGCTCGTGCCATCGGGCGATGACCTGCTCCTCGCCGGATTGCCCTCGTACCTCTTCAGGCGCGACGGCGACACCACCAGCCTGATCGCGCGAGACAGCATCTTCGGCGCGGTCATTCATCGAGACGGGACCGCGCGTGCCGTGCCGTTTCCGTTCGCCCCCGTACCGACTTCGGATATTCGGGCGGTGCCGCGAGCTGGTGGCGGGTGGATGGTCACCTTCGCGGAGCTTCCGCCCAGCGAGCGCATCCCCAACGACGGGCCGGTCGTGCGGCTCTGGCGGGGCGTGTTCGATGGCCGGGCGTGGCGCTCCATCGCGCAGCTGCCGATCCCCACCCATCTCCGGCTGCGCACGCGCGCCGCGTCTTCGCTCGTGCACTCGGGCGACACGCTCCTGTTGGCGTTTCCGTACGGGAGTGCGGACGGCGGCTGGGGGGTGTCGCTGTACCTGGGCGACGGAACGGAGTGGAGGCAGGAGACCATTCCGCTGCGTGGCGCCGCCTACACCGCGGTCGGGATCTCCGACTCGTTAGGCGTGCTCCTTCTCGCGGTGCACACCGATTCGACGCTTCGCCGCGACCGGAACTCGCTCTTTCTCTACGCGCGGCGGCCCCAATGGACACCGGTGCGAAAGCTCGCCGCAGGGTATGAGGAGCCGGTGCACTTCCCGGAGCTCGCCGCCGACCCATCGAGCGCCACGATCACGCTCACCTGGCATGCGATCGTTCAGGACGGCGATCGCGCGCGATGGGAAGCGCGCGCCATGATCGGACGCCCCGACCTGCGCCAGGAGCCGGTCGTCGTGCTGGACTCCTCGGTCGCCCGCGGCTGGGCCCGAGCGCGGCTCGGCACGCGGCACGTCTGGCTCATCGATCATGCGGGCGCGGGCGTCGACCGCCAGCTGCGCGTGGTCGTGGCCACCGCCGGGGGAGCGACACTCCTCGGAGAGCTGCCGTATCCCTTCCACGGCACCTTCGCCGGCGCCGGCACAGCGCAGAACGAGCTCATGCTTGCCGGTCCGCTGCGCGGTGAGCCGCCGCGCGACCCGGGGGTCGCGACCATGCTCATGCGCGTGCGTCTCGACTGCACCGCCGAGGCACGCTGAAGGCTGGCAGGACGCCAGGCCGCCGTCCTCGACCGAGGACTGGTGGCTCAACCCGCTACCAGGAGGGCCTATGTGCAAGTGGTCCAGATGGCTGTTGTCGGGGATGGTCGGATGTAGTGCGTCGCTTCAAGTGGCATGCGGTGATGCCATCGCGCCGCGCGGCGGGGCGATCGATCTCGACTTCATCCTGCCGACGCTCGAGACCCAGCGCCCGGCGGCGCGCGTCGAGAAGCTCTCGAGTGCGCTCCGGGACATTCCACCACGGCGATCATCGTCCGTCGCCGCCGATGAGCTGCCGCCGGAGTTCAACGAGGCAGCGATCCTCTTGAGGTACTATACCGTCGCCGGATTCACCGACGACGCGCACCAGGCCTACGGTACGTCGGTGATGCACTACTTCGCCAACCATGCACGGCAGACCGTGGACCTCAAGCTCCGTTACAACGGGTCGGAGGTGACGTCGACGTCCGGGTCCACCGAGGACAGCTTTTTCCTGCCGTGGCACCGCTCGATGGTGACCACTGCCACGTTAGGCATCAGTGGGACCTGTGGCCATGCGGTACACGCCTCGGGCACACACAGCGTGTGGGACGAGTTCATCACGTCCGGCCAGGGGTTGCTCTCGTGGGGCCACCAGGGAGCGTCGAGCCACGGCGATGACGCCCAGTCTCCCTGCCTTCAGAACAGCGGCGGACCCGGCGGCGGCGGCGGGTGGAGCGATGAGCAGTACTACATCTGCTACTACTACGACTGGTACGACTACCTGGGCGCCTTCCTCTTCCGCGAGTGGGTCTACTGTGTTCCGCTGGACGCCGAGTGATCGCGAGTCCTGGCACGTCCTCCACCTCCAACCGTAGGGCCGATCCATGCATGACCGCACCATCTTCCGCGCTACCACAGTCGTGGCTGCGGCGAGCGCGCTCACGCTCCTCGCGCCGGCGGCTCAGGCCCAGCGCGACGGCCTGGCCGCGTCGCTGTCCGTCCAGGTCGCCCTGCCGGACAGCTTTCCGGCGCCAGGCGCGCGCGCGCTGGTCGTGCGCTTCGCCACCGGGCGCGATCTCATCATTCTCAATCGTGAGCACGCCACGCCCCACGCGCTCGCGGCCGCGGTGGCACTCCTCAAGGAGCTGCGCCGCACGAATCAACGGGTGGCCAACACCCAGGTCGTCACGATGCAGGGGTTCACGCCGCTCGGAGCGGCCCGGGGGCGCACAAACGCCGGCTTCAGGGCCACCATCGAGGCGCTCAACAGGCAGCCGCCAGCCCGTATTGGAAACCTGGGACGCGGCCGCTGGATCGAGCTCGGCGACCCCGGTAGGGCCCGCGGACGCGTGTGAGACGTCACGCGTTTCGCCGTGCCCTCATGAGCCATCAATGCACGTGGTTGGCAGGGAATATGCGCTGTACGAGTCGACATGCACGCGAGCTGAGCCGTGAGTGAGGAAGTCTCTACGATCGAAGGCACGCTACTCGGCAGAGTCCTCAGCGATCCGCAGACGGGACTACCGAGCGCGCAATATTTCAGGATCATCCGGGAGTGGGAGGAGCGGCGCGCAAAGCGGCGTGGGTATCGCGTGCGCGTCCTGCGCATCACCGTGAGTGGCGGTGATGACCGGATCCGGCTGTCGATGGCCTGGCGGTTCTGCAGCGAGTTCAGGACATCCGACCTGCTGGCGTCCGATGGCCCCAGCCGGTTTCAGCTCCTCCTCACTTCACCCGATGCCGACCAGTGGGACTCCTTCCGCGAGCGCCTGGAGCGGCTCGCGGCGTCGATCAACGAGCTCCATCCGGCGCCTGAGCCCCTCACGATCACGGTCGACGTCGAGCCCGAGCGCGACGCGGGCGGGGATGCGCGCGGTCCGTGCGCGATCCCACCCGAGGACCGGCTGCATACACCCCCCGAGCACGAGCGTTACACGCCCGAATCGTAGGTCAACTGGCGCCGGTTGCGGCGGGCACGCCATGTGCAGCATTCTCCAGGTTCTACCCGGGGGGAGCTATGGCGAATGATCACGCGCAGCGCATGAGCAACGAGGAATACTTCCGTTGTCTGGACCGGGCAGCGAACGCGCGGCGACCCGAGGACGTCCTCGAGATCCGAAATGAAGTCGTTAGGCGGTTTCGCGGTGATCCGCGCGCCGACGATCTTGCCGAGGCACTGTACGCGCACCAGGAGCGCCTCGTAGAACGCTCGATCGAGCGCTCATCCGAGAGTGGCTCGTCCGACTTCCGGCGGGGGAGGGACCAGATCGATTACTGGCAGGCCTAGCGCGTCAGCGCTGGCGGGCGTAGTCGGGGTGCTCCTGGCGCACGGCCTCGGCCGTGAGCGGGGGTGCGAAGAGGTACCCCTGCGCCACCTCGCAGCCGAGCTCGCGGAGGAGCCGGAGCTGCTCTTCCGTCTCGACGCCCTCGGCAATCGTGCGCAGCGAGAGCGCACCACCCAGGTTCAGGATCGCGCGGATGAGCGCCGTGTCATTTCCGTCCCGCGGCAGGCCGTTCACGAATCCCTTGTCGATCTTCACGATGTCGGCCGGCATCCGCCGCAGCCAGGTGAGCGACGAGTAGCCGGTCCCGAAGTCGTCGAGGGCGAGCCCCACACCCAGCGCCTTGATCTCACGGAGTTTCTTGAGCGTCGCTTCGGTGTCATCCATCAGCGCGCTCTCGGTGATCTCCAGCACCAGACGCGCCGGCAGCAGGCCGGTGTCTCGCAGCGCTTCGGCGACCTCCTGCACGAACTGCTCGTGCTGCAGCTGCTTCGCCGAGACGTTGACCGCGACGTGCACCGACTCGCCGCCGGTCACGGACTCCGGCCAGGCGGCGCACTGCCGGCACGCTTCGCGAAGCACCCACCGGCCGAGGGGGATGATGAGCCCCGTGGCCTCGGTGGTCGGAATGAACACCTCGGGTGACAGCAGGCCGCGCGTCGGGTGCGCCCAGCGCAGCAGCGCTTCGACGCCGAGGAGCTTCCCGCCGTCGAGCTCGACGATCGGCTGATAGAGCAGGCGGAACTCGCCGCGGTCGAGCGCCTGATGGAGCTCTGCCTGGAGCGCGAGGCG
>DATFFQ010000078.1:0-4041 GCA_035249955.1 Gemmatimonadaceae bacterium | reverse complement strand
GGTATTCATCACGGAGGATCGGGCGGAAGCGGTGGGGAAGGCGATCGACGATGTCCGCAGAGCGAGATAGGCGAGCTCTCTGTTCGGCCGGGTAGCAACGGACTAACGGTAGTGATTTCCAGTAATTCAGTACTGCTTGAGAGAGTAACAGGATAAGGACCGCTCATGACTCCCCTCGCTCCTTCTCCTCGCGGCGCTTTCGGCGATCGCGCGCAACCATCACGGTGACAAGCTTGACGACCTGTGTGAGCGTGTCGAGCCTCGCATCGACCAAGTCGGCCGGCAGTACGATCCGAGCCTTGAAGTACCGATCGCGGGCCTCCCGCGCCGAGCCGATTGCGTAGTCGTAGAAGTGGTTCTTTTCCTTCCGAAAGCGACGGCTATACCCTTCCGCGATGTCCGAGCTTATCGAAGTGACGGCTCGTTCGAGCTGGTCCACCATCGACTTGCCGCGCGGATGAGCCGCCAACAATGCCACGTCTTCCAGTCCTATGACGCCGGAGTACAGCGCCAGTCTATAGGCCATCACTTTCCAGAGTGTGTCGCTCGTGAGCGACTTCGGTACGGTAGGCTCCCACTCCTCGTACGTCATGTGGTCCTCCGGCCACTCGACGCCCGGCAATCTCGCGATGGTCGGCTGAGGCACGGCATCGATCGGTGGCGGCATGTATCACACTCTTACTCTCTCATACAGTACTGGATTACTGGGAATCACTACCGTTAGTCCCTTGCTAGATGGCCCGTCAGAGGGACGCGTCGGCCAGGCCCCTACCGGGCCATTCAGCCTCAGAGTCGGGCGGTCTGTCCCCTGATTCCATCGTCTCACACGCGCTCCCCTTGCGTTTCGATGGGTCTGCCATTACTCTCTTCCCTCGAAACCCGATGGGAGCCCCCGTGCCCGACTCCAGCCAGGACATCCTCCGCGGCACCTTCGACCTCCTCATCCTCAAGGCCCTCAGCTGGGGGCCCGCGCATGGATACGCGGTCGCGCGGTGGATCGAGGGTGCGACCGAGGACGCGCTCGATGTCGGGGAAGGGACGCTGTACCCCGCGCTCCACCGGCTGGAGGAGAAGGGCTGGATCAAGTCCAGCTGGGGACCATCGGAGAACAACCGCCGGGCGAAGTTCTACGCGCTCACGGCAACCGGGCGGTCGCAGCTTCGTGTCGAAGTGAAGAACTGGCGGCGCTATGCGGCGGCGGTGTTCGCCGCGCTCGAGGCGCCACCGCTGCGCTGACAACCCATGAGCTGGCTCAGGTGGGCACAGAGTCGACCCGACCCCGCCGAAGAGGTCGACGAAGAGCTGTCGTTCCACATCGAGATGCGCGCGCGGGACCTCGAGCGGCGAGGTGAGCCGCCGGAGCAGGCGCGGGCGCTGGCACTACGGAAGTTCGGCGACTACCAGACCTCCTACAGCGAATGCCTGGAGATCGACGAGCGGAGGATGCGACGCGTGCACAGATCCGAATACCTGAGCGAGCTCCGCCAGGACATCACCTACGCGCTGCGTACGCTCCGGCGCACTCCTGCCTTCACCGCCGTCGCCGTCGTGAGCCTGGCGTTAGGCATCGGCGCCACCACCGCCATCTTCAGTGTCGTCCGTGGCGTGCTGCTCGAGTCACTCCCGTACCGCGCGGCCGAGCGACTGTACGAGGTGCAGACGCTGTATCCCGACGGGACCGGCTACTCGCTTTCAGCGCCGGACTTCATGAGCGTCCGTGAGGCGGCGCGGGCCTTCGAGCGAGTCGAGGCGTACACCGGCGGGACCTTCACCCTCCTCGGCGCCGGTGAGCCGCGAGAGGTGCAGGGCGCGAGCGTGAGCGACGGACTCTTCGAGATGCTCGGCCTGCGGATGGCGCTCGGGCGCGGATTCGACCGCGAGGAGTTCCAGCCGGGCAGGGGGATGGTCGCCATCCTCAACCACGGGTACTGGGAGCGTGAGTTCGGCGGCGATCGCGCCGTGTTGGGCCGCACGGTATCGGTGGGCGGCGACCCATATACCATCGTCGGCGTGCTCGCGCCGGGCGCGCAGCTGCCGGAGGGCGCCGGCCGGCGTCGCGCCCGCGACTACGAGATGTACGCCCCGCTCGAATACGATTCCACGTTCAGCGCCGCCACCAGCGTCGGACGTCGAGGCGAGTTTCTGCGTGTGCTGGGGCGAGCTCGCCCGGGAATGACGCAGGCACAGATCGACAGCGATCTCGATCGCATTGGGACGGTACTCAAGGGCCAGTTCCCACAGACGAACGCGTCCCTCACCTTCAACGCGAAGTCGCTGCGCGAGCTCATCGTCGGCGACGTCAGGCAGCCGCTGCTCGTGCTCCTCGGCGCGGTGGCGTTCGTGCTGCTCATCGCCTGCGCGAACATCGCCAACCTGCTCCTGGCGCGCATCTCGGTGCGACAGGACGAGCTCGCCGTGCGCGGCGCGCTGGGCGCGGGTCGCACGAGACTCGTCAGGCAGCTCATGACCGAGGCCGTCGTGCTCGGCGTTGCCGGAGGGGCGGTCGGATTGCTCATTGCCTACTGGGGGACGCAGGCGCTCATCGTCGCGCAGCCGGCGGACCTGCCGCGGCTGGAGCACGTGGGCGTGAACCTCACCGTCGTCCTCTTCACCCTCGGACTGTCGGTGCTCACGGGTCTCGCGTTCGGCGTGCTGCCAGCCCTCCAGGCGACGGGGAGCCGGATGATGAGCGCGCTGCGCGAGGGCGGACGCGGCGGCAGTGCCTCGAGCGGCTCGCATCGCGTGCGCGGCGCGCTCGTCGTGGCGGAGATGGCGCTGGCCGTCGCCTTGCTCACCGGCGCGGGGCTCCTCATCCGCAGCTTCATCGAGCTCACACGGGTCGACCCCGGCTTCCAACCCGAGCGCGCGATCGCCTTCCGTGTCTCGCTCCAGGGCGACGACTATCGCGAGGGGCAGCAGATCCGCGACCGGCTGTACGCACTGCTCGAGCGACTGCGGGCGCTGCCGGGCGTGACCGCGACGGCCGCCACGTCGGTCTTGCCGCTGAGCGGCCGCAGCTCCCTGGTCGACTTCCAGGTGGCCGGCGAGACACCGCCGCCCAACGTGAACGCCGAGATCGGCATGGCGAGCGTCACCCCCGACTACTTCCGCGCCATCGGCACGCCGCTCGTGCGTGGCCGCGGCATCACCGAGCAGGACCGCAATGGTGGACCGCCTGTGGCGCTCATCAACGAAGCGGGAGCGCGCCAGTGGTTTCCGGGACAGGACCCGGTCGGCAAGACCGTGCTGGCAGCGGGCGGCACCGAGCGAGAGGTCATCGGCGTCATCACCGACGTGCGCGAGCGTGACATGGGCAACCAGGCGATGCCGATGCTCTTCGTGCCGCACGCGCAGCGCACCACGCGATCGGTGCGCATCGTGGTACGCGCCGCCGGCGATCCGCTCTCGTTGGCGGCGTCCATTCGCGCACAGGTACGAGCGATGGACCCCAACCTGCCCCTCACCGAGCTCCAGCCGCTCGACGACCTCATCTCGACGGCGATGGCCCGGCCCCGCTTCTACACGTCGCTGCTGACGCTCTTCGCGGCCGTCGCGCTCGTCCTGGCCGCAACCGGGATCTTCGGTGTGCTGAGCTACTCGGTCGCGCAGCGCGCCCGCGAGATCGGCATCCGCATGGCCCTCGGCGCGCCGGCGGGCCGGGTGGTGCGGATGGTCGTCGGGCAGGCACTGACGCTGGCGGCGATCGGGCTGGGCATCGGGATCGCGCTCGCGATCGCGGTCGGCCGCGTGCTCCGGAGCCAGCTCTTCGGCGTGAGCGCCGTGGATCCGATCACGCTCGTGATGGTGATCGTCGTGCTGGGCGCGAGCGCGGCCGTGGCCAGTGTGATGCCGGCGAGGCGGGCGGCCTCGGTCGATCCGGTGACGGCGCTCCGCGAGGGGTGATTCACCGACGCCAGGATGGACCGCCGTTGCCTCGCTTGTCGCGTGCGGCAGCCATGGCGATGACAGCTCCGGGGCGCACAGTCTGCGGCGAGAGCGGGGTCCACGACCACGAGCGGATCGAAGCACGCCTGCGACCTG
>DATFFQ010000077.1:0-7892 GCA_035249955.1 Gemmatimonadaceae bacterium | reverse complement strand
CTTCATTACCTGCCAGCCGATCCAGGAAATCTGCTGCATTCCGACCCGGCCCGCCGCGTATCCGTCCGGTTCGCGAGCGACGGCATCTCGCTCGCCGGCCACCTGTACCGCCCTCCCGGCGCCGGGCCCGCTGACCGCACGCCGGCAGTGGCGATGTGCGGCCCGTTCTCGAGCGTAAAGGAGCAGACGCTTCCTCACTACGCCGAGCGACTGGCGGACGCCGGATATACGGTTCTCACGTTCGATACGCGCGGATTCGGCGAGAGCGAGACCGCGCCGGGACGCCCGCGATGGCATTACGACTCGAACGAGATCGTGCAGGACTACTGCAACGCCGTGACCTACCTGCTCACGCGGCCCGACGTCGACCCGGACCGTGTGGGGGTCGTGGGCGTGTGCATGGGTGGCGGCTATGCCGTCTCGGTGGGCGCGCGTGACAAGCGCGTCCGGGCCGTGGCGAGCGTGGCCGGTGGTTACAACATCGGTGGGACGTTTCAGCAGTTCCTGGGCGTCGACGGCTTCGCCGCCTACTTCCGCCGCATCAACGATCTGGTGCAGCACGAGTATGAGACCGGCGACATCCAGTACGTCCCCACCATCGCGCACCAGCTCTCGGCAGACGTGCCGGTGGCAGCGATGCCGAACGACGAGGCGTACAGCTACTACGAGCGCACGCACCGTGACCACGCGCCGACCTGGTCGGAGCAGATGACCGCCGCGTCGTTCGGGCCCTACTTCATCTACAACGCCATCGCGTACGCGCCGCTCGTCGCGCCAACGCCGCTCCTCATCGTGCACGGCACACGCGACCTCTTCCTCCTTCCGGAGTACGCGCAGGAGGCCTACGACGCCGCCATCGGCCCGAAGCAGCTCGTCTGGATCGAGACGCACAATCACATCGAGCTGTACGACCAGGACCCGTACGTGTCGCAAGCGGTCGCTGCCGTCGTGACGTTTCTGGACCGCAATCTGGCGTCACGACAGCAAGGCTGATCACTCCACACGCACGGCCCTTGGCGATCCAGGCGCGTCCCGGCGCGCGGAGGTCAACGCTGCCGAATGTGAAGAGGGAGGTCGAGAAAACTCCCCAGTCGCCGGACGGCGGTCTCGATGAGCTTTCGTTCGGCTGGCGTGAGCGGAACTAGCAGCTTCAGCTGTACGTCCGCCGGCTTCGACAGCGCGCGCTTCCAGCCACCGACGATCTGTCCGTCCACGAAGACCAGGTGCGCCTGCAGCGCCTCCATCCGCCTAGACGTGCGCGGCTCGCTCAGCCGTTGGCCGATGGCGCTCCGGTCCTTGAAGCCGATGAAGTACTCGTCGTAGTTGGGCAGGAGGTGCGCGGTCGGCGTGCGCGGGACGACGACCGCCGCCGAAGGAGCGAGCCACTCCGTGCGGTCGTCACGACGGTCGCGCCGGAGGAATGGGCCGACGGCCTCGGCCCCTCGCCTGGCGTTGGCCATCGTGAGCCCCGACCACCAGGAGAAGTCGCGCAGCGTCGCCGGTCCTCGTGTGGCGAAGTAGCGGCGGGTGAGCTCGGCTAGCGCTTCGTCCCGCTCGAGCGTATGCGCCGGCGGGACGCGCTCGTCGAGCAGGGCATAGGTGTGCTGTTTCCCGCGGCGCGCGCCGCTGCAGATGACGCCATCCAGCTCGGCCTGCATGAGCAGGTGGGCGGCGTGCTGGCCGGTGGGCACCTTCACGCCGGCGCCGGTGAGCGCCGAGACGAGCTCGCGCCTGGTGAGCTGCCGTCCATCGCGGAGGGCTCTGGTGAGCGTCTCGTTGCTCTTCCGGAAGGCGGCCCGGTCGAGTCCGAGCAGGCGATTGTAGTAGCCCATCGCCGCGCTCACGCGTGGCGCGGTGAGGGCGAGCATCCAGCGCAGATCGTCCGGCGCCACGAAGTGCCAGGTGGGACGCAACACGTGGGTCCGGATGATCGCGCCGGCGTCGAAGGCCCTGTCGACGTCGGCACCCGTGACCCCGATGGCGCGCTGCCCCACGGCCCACTTCGCGCCGGCATAGTCCTGGGCCTGCACCGCACCGAGCACGCGCACGACGTCGGCGACGTGTGTGAGGGTAGGGGAGACCAGGTGCTGCCTAACGAGGCGCTGCCGGGCGATCTGCTCGGCGGCGGTGAAACTCTGTCTCACGGCCAGGCGTTCATCTCGTAGGAACAGGTTGGGAGGATACCATGAACGCCAATACGCTGAGCAAGCCGAAGCGCGAGCAAAACGCGCGCGACCCTCGCCGCCAGTCGACGCGGCGGGCGGGACGCTTCACGACGATTTGGGGCTGGTTCACTGCACCGCTGTTCGGCTCGGCCGGCAGTGGTGGACTGGAGTACGAGCCCATCATGGAACGCCGGTAGCCCGGCACCCCTGTTATCGACGTCAGGAACTTGGGGGTGCGTGGCGGAGAGCCTCGGAGCAGACCCCAACGATGCCCTCTGTGAATCCTCTGTGTGCTCTGTGTCTCTGTGGTTCGCTAGGGCTCGTTGCGCCCGAGGCTCTCCCTCTTGGTCCCCTCCCGCAGTTGCGGTTTTCAGTGCTCCGCCCATGACCTACGGTCGGGACTCGCGACCAGCTCTTCCTCGAAGTGCTGAATGTGGCCGCGCCCCCATAGCCGGACCGCCTCGGTGATCGGGAGGATCGAGCGTCCGTAGTCGGTGAGCGAGTAGATCACCGGCGACGGTGCTCGCCCGGTTCGTTCACGCCGGACGATGTGGTCCGCGCTGAGCTCGCGAAGCTGCTGCGCCAGCACCTTCTTGGAGATCGATGGCATGAGCTGGCGGAGCGCCGCGAAGTGCCTGGGCGATTCCGCCAGCCAGTAGATGATGATGAGCTTCCACTTGCCGCCGATGGCGGCCAGCGCCGCCGTGAGCGGGCAATCGCTGATCGGATTCGTCCGGCGCTCGTGGGCCATGGTTACCCTCAGGTTACTTCTAGAGAGGCAGGCGACCGGCCACTAACATGGCGCCATGACACGCATGGCGCGAAACCTCCCCATCTCACTTCTGCTCTGCGCCCTTGGCCTCACCGTGTACCCGCACGGTGCGCTCGGCCAATCCCCGTCCGCCACCGCACGCACAGCCGGTGAGCTGGCTCCGAAGGACGGACAGCACGACTTCGATTTCGAGTTCGGCGCCTGGAAGGCGCGCATCTCGCGTCTCACCCGTCCGCTCAGTAGCTCCTCCGAGTGGGTGGAGTACGAGGGCACATCGGTCGTCCGGAAGATCTGGGACGGCAAGGGCAACCTCGGTGAGCTCGACGTCCAGGGCCCGGCTGGCCGCATCACCGGCTTGAGCCTGCGGCTGTACAATCCGGAGACGCGACAGTGGGCCATCAGCTGGGCCAACGCGCGGGATGGTGCGCTGGGTCCGCCCATGTACGGCGGGTTCGCGAACGGACGCGGCGAGTTCTACAATCAGGAGCTGTTCAACGGGCGCGCGATCCTCGTTCGCTTCATCTTCTCGGAGATCACACCCACGTCGTTCCAGCTCGAGCAGGCGTTCTCGGACGACGGAGGCAAGACGTGGGAGGCGAACTGGGTGGCGCGCTTCACACGCTGAGTCCCACCGGCTCCAACCTCGTCGCTTGTCCGTTCACGTCTTCATCCGGCTCGAGGCACGACAGGGCAGCGAGGCGGAGCTTCGCGATGAGCTGCTGCGCGTCCTCGGGCCCACGCGCGCCGAATCGGGGTGCCTGGCGATCCACGCCTTCGAGAGCCTGGGCGATCCGCGCATCTTCCACGTCCATTCCGAGTGGGTGAGCGAAGCCGCCTTCGACCTGCACGCGACCCTGCCGCACATGGTTCGCTTTCTCGAGGCCGCTGCGCGATGCGTGAGCCATCCGGTGCAGGGCGTCCGGACACGGCAGCTGGGCTGACCAGGTCGCGCGGTTGCCCCACCCTGGCGCTCGAGCGCGCCGCCCTTGAGCACCCCTCGCCCCTCGCCCCGCGCTACGCACCACGCGCCACGCGCCACGCGCCACACGGCACGCCTCCTGCGCGCCAGGGACGCATCGGCAATGGGTGAGTGATGGATGGCCGTACCCGCCCCACTGCGCTTCGCGTGGGATACGATCAACAAGTTCTTCGGCGATGGCTGCCCCGGCATGGCGGCGGCCATCTCGTTCTACACGTTCTTCTCCCTGCCGGCGCTCCTCATCTTGCTGCTGCTGCTCATCGAGCCGCTGGCCAACCCGGTCGCCGTCCAGGATGTGATCGAGGATCAGGTGGGCAGCCTCATCGGGCCCGCCGGCGCGTCGCAGGTGCGCACCATCCTCGAGCACGCGAACGCGCCGCAAGGGTCGTCGTTAGGCACCGCGATCGGGCTCGTGGTGCTCATCTTCGGCGCCACCACCGCGTTCGCGCAGCTCCAGTCGGCGCTCAACCGCGCCTGGGGGGTGAAGCCCGACCCCAAACGGGGTGACATCCGGAACTTCCTCGCGAAGCGGATCCTCTCGTTCGGCATGGTGCTCGTCATCGCCTTCATGCTGCTGGTGTCGCTCGCGATAAGCGCCGCGCTCGTCGCCTTCGGCGACGTCCTGAATGCCACGCTCCCCGAGCCGTGGTCCGGTCGTCTCCTCAGTGCCGTTTACACCGTGCTGTCCTTCGCGATCGTCGCGCTCCTGTTCGCGGCGATCTTCAAGGTCATCCCCGACGCGGTCATCGCCTGGGCCGATGTGTGGGCCGGTGCCGTTGCCACCGCGCTGCTCTTCGTGGCCGGCAAGTACGTGATCGGGCTCTATCTGGGGCGTACCGACCCGGGCAACGCTTACGGCGCCGCGGGCTCGCTGGCCATCATTCTCGTCTGGGTCTACTACTCGGCGATGATCCTGCTCTTCGGCACCGAGCTCACACAGGTGTGGGCCGAGCGACACGGACGGTCGATCGAGCCGGAGAAGGGCGCGGTACGGGTCATCGAGCAGACACGCGAGATCAGGGAACCGAGCCGGCAGGGCGACGGAACCGCATGACAATGCTCGGCCGTCTCGTTCATCGGGCGCGAACCCTGGCCATCTCGCTCACGACGAGCCTGTGGTTCATCCCCGGGATGATTGTCGGGCTCTCGATCGCGCTCGCCTTTCTGCTCGTGATGCTCTCCGAGCGCATCGATGCCCAGGCACTCGCCGGGTTTCCGAGACTGTTCGGGGTGAGCGCCGCCGGGTCCCGCGACATGCTGTCGACGATCGCCGGCTCGATCATCACCGTCGCCGGTGTCACGTTCTCGATCACCATCGCCGCGCTCGCCCTGGCGTCCGCGCAGTACACACCGCGGGTGCTGCGGACGTTCATGAGCGATAAGGCCAATCAGGTGGTTCTCGGAACGTTCGTCGGCATCTACTCCTACTGTCTGGTGATCCTGCGCACCATTCGCGGCAGCGAGGAGGACGTGTTCGTTCCATCCATTGCCGTGCTCGGCGGGTTCCTCCTGGCGCTGGTCGGCGTCGGCGTCCTCATCTTCTTCATCCATCACATTGCCGTTGGATTGCAGGTCTCGATCATTCTCGACCGAGTGCGTCGCGTCACCGAGCGCGCCATCGCCCATCGATTCCCCGAGCTGGCGACGGACGCGACAGACGCGACGGACGACGACCCGCCGACGACGATCGCGTCAGCAGCCGGCGGCGGCGGATGGCAGACAGTGGCGGCGGAGCGAACCGGCTACGTGCAGGCCATCGATCGGGACGGCCTGATCTCGCTCGCGCGCGAGCAGGCGCTCGCGATCCGACTCGAGCGCGAGGTCGGTGACTTTGTGACCGCCGGTGCACCCCTCATATCGATCGCACGCGTTTCCGAGGACACGCCGTCACGCGCCACCGGCGCCGCCAACGCCGCCGGCGCCTCCGCGATGCCGACGAGGTCGCTGAGCGGGCTGCTCACGATCGACACGCATCGGACCGTCGAGCAGGACCCTTCGTTCGGCGCGCAGCAGATCGTCGACATCGCCCTGAAGGCGCTCTCGCCCGGGGTCAACGATACCACGACCGCCGTCATGTGCGTGGACCACCTCGGCGCCATTCTGGCACGCGTCGCCGAGCGCCGGCTCGCGCCCCGACAGTCGACGGAGAGCGATGGCCCGCGCTTGATCGGCGGCAATCCTACCTTCGCCAGCCTGGTCGCGCTCGCCCTCGACGACATTCGGCGGAACGCGCGCGGCAACGTAACAGTACTCGACCGCCTCATCGACGCCATCGAGAGTATCGCGCCGTTCGCCAGGCACCCCGGACGGCGCCGTGTACTCGTGGCGCAGATCGACAAGCTGGCCGATGCCGCCATTCGCTGGGTTGACGCGCCTTCGGACCGCGCGCAACTGGTCGAGCGCGCGGGGACGGCGCGGAAGGCGCTCGTCGAAACGACGCTGGCCTGAACGAGCTGCTCGACGCTACTGCCCGCCGCCGAACGGCGGCACGGGGAACCCGATCTGCCTGGCGCGCGCTTCTTTCTCGCTCACGATCGCGATGAGAACCTGAATCTGCGTGTGCTGCACCAGCGCGTGGACGAGTACCCCTTTCTGGTTGAACCCGTCGACGGTCACAAAGTTGGGGTTGTGAAAGCCGAACGAGACCACCGACAGCACCGAGCCGTCGAGCAATAGCACTTCGACGGCGAGCGCCTGCCCGGGCTCCAGCGCCTTCTCCTGAGCCCGGACCTCTTGCCGAATGTGGTCGTAGACCACATCGGCGTAGAAGAGTCGCGGCTCAGGGCTGCCGGGGGAATCGTCAGACACGAGCTGCCCGGCCGTCAGCCGTCGATCGCGCTGGGATCCATCCAGAACACCTCCCAGTGGTACCCGTCGAGACGGCAAGGAGCGCGCCCGTTTGCTTCTGCGCGTCGGCAACGAGCTCCGGTACCACCCCCACGTACAGCGTGGGGCGCAGGTGATTCGTTCGTACGTCCATGGTCTCGCTCCAGCGGTGTAGCACGTGCATCATCATCTGCAACGCGTCATCACACCTCGTCGTTCCTATGCATCTCGATCGGGCGCAGGAGAGTACCAAGTCGTTTGTTGACACCTGCGGCACACGCTCGCCGCGATGGTGAGCGCGTGACCGCGGGCATCCACCACGTCACCGCCATCTGCGGTGATGCGCAGCGGAACGTCGACTTCTACGCCGGCGTGCTCGGACTGCGCCTCGTGAAGCGCACCGTCAACTTCGACGACCCGCAGACCTATCATCTGTACTACGGTGACGAGGTCGGTGCTCCCGGCTCACTGATCACGTTCTTTCCCTGGCCGGGCGCGCCGCGCGGGCGCGTCGGGCCAGGTCAGGTGGCCGCCACGTCGTTCGCCATCGCGCCGAGTGCGCTCGGGTTCTGGATCGAGCGCCTGTTGCGCTCGGGCGTGGCGTATCGGGGCCCGACGGCGCGGCGCGTGGGTGACATCGCCGAGCAGGTGCTGGCCTTCAGAGACCCCGATGATCTCCAGCTCGAGATCGTCGCCACTCCGTTGGCCGAACGGCGCATCGGATGGGATGGAGCACCCGGCATCACGGCCGCCTTCGCCATCCGTGGCATCCATGGCGTCACGCTCTGGGAGCAGGATGGCGCCGATACCGCGAGGGTGCTCGTCGAGCTACTTGGCCTCGAGTCGATCGGTACGGATGGCACGATCAACCGCCTCGGCGTCGTCGGGCAAGGGCCGGCCTCGATCGCCGATGTGCGCACCACCGGTGATTTCCCGCGCTGCACCGTCCTGGTCGGCACGGTGCACCACGTCGCGTGGCGTGTCGTGGACGAGCGCGAGCAGCTCGCGCTGCGTGAGCGCCTCATTGCCGGTGGCCTCGACCCGACGCCGGTGATCGATCGCCAGTACTTCAGGTCCGTCTATTTTCGCGAGCCTGGCGGCGTGCTCTTCGAGCTGGCGACGGATGGACCGGGGTTCACGATCGACGAGC
>DATFFQ010000076.1:0-7931 GCA_035249955.1 Gemmatimonadaceae bacterium | reverse complement strand
CAGGTTCGGCGTCGATCACGCCGCGGTGGCCGAGGCGCAACGCGCGCTGGCGCAGTGCCTAACGACGCGAGCCGACTATCGCGAGGCCGAGCGGCTGCTCGTGGCCAGCGCGCGCACGCTGTCCCGCGATCGCTACAGGCGGCGCGAAGCGGCGAGGACGATGCGGGCGATGGCGGCACTGTACCGGGCATGGGGACGGCCGGACAAGGCGCGCGAGGCCGAACGGTTGGCCGCCGGCTGAGGCGCGTGACCGGACCGATCGTCGGCCGTGTCGCGCCGGCCCACGCGACCGGGCCTGGCTAGCACTCTCCTTGCACGGTCGGCCGCCAGTTGTGGCCTCCCATCCCCGATCCATGAGCGCACGTCGAACCGCGGCGACGGTCACTCCGGCGCCCCCGACCGATGGTACACCCGATGCGCGCGACCGGGCGGCGCGTGCTGCATCACGCTCGGCTCGAGCGGCGCCGCGATCGCTCGCCATCGGCGTGCACGCACCGACGGCCTTCCGGACGCTCACCATCGTCATCGCGCTGCTGGCGGCGGCCAGTCTCGGCGGCACCATCTCGCGGCTCTTTCTCGGCCACGACACGCTGCTGGGCCTCATTCCGCTCTTCAACGTCGATGCGGAAGCGAACGTCCCGACGTGGTTTTCCGCTGCGATGCTGCTCTTCGCGTCGCTGTTGCTGGCCATCATCTGGCGCGCGGAATCGGCGCGGGGTGGGCGCTTCGCGAGACACTGGGGTGCACTGGCGCTGATCTTCGTCTATCTGTCGGCGGATGAAGGCGGCCACGTCCACGAAGTGATCAGTACGCCGCTCCTCGTCGGCGACTTCATGCAGCGCTTCGGCGGCATCACCTGGCTCTTCCTGAACGGCCTCGGTCTCGTCGTCGTGTGCGTGCTCTACCGTCGCTTCGTGTTCGCCCTTCCGTCCGATGTGCTGCGCCTGGCGCTCGCCTCCGCGACGGTCTTCGTCGCCGGCGCCGTCGGCGTGGAGCTGGCAACGTGGCTCTCGCGCCGCATCGATCCGGGCAGTGTCGTCCTGGAGTTCATGCCGCTGGTCGAGGAGTCACTGGAGATGCTGGGCGTGGCGCTCTTCATCTACGCGCTGCTGCTCTTCATCGCGCGGCACCTGCCGCCGCTCGCGCTCATGGTCGGCGACGCGAGGCGCTCCTCCCCGGAATAGATCCGGGGAGTGACGTCAGCGCGCCGCCGGCTCGGCGACCGCGCGCTCGAACGCCAGCGCCCCGTTCGGCGTCGTGGTGACCACAATGTGGTCGCCCTCCTGGAACCGACCCTCCAGCACCGCGAGGGCGAGCGGATTCTGAATGGACCGCTGGATGGCGCGCTTGAGCGGACGGGCACCGAATGCCGGGTCGAAGCCCTCCTCGGCGAGCACACGCTTGGCCTCCGGGGTCACCTCGATCGTGAGCTTCCGATCGGCGAGCAGACGCTCCAGCCGTCTGAGCTGCAGCTCCACGATGTGCTCCAGCTGCTCCATGGTCAGCGGCCGGAAGATGATCACGTCGTCGACGCGGTTCAGGAACTCCGGCTTGAAGTGCTGCCGCAGCGCGGTCATCACGTGCATCTCGACTTCCGCCCAGTCGGCGGTGCCACGCTCGAGGATGAACGTGCTGCCGATGTTCGAGGTCATGATGATGACCGTGTTCCGGAAGTCCACCGTGCGCCCCTGTGAATCGGTGAGGCGCCCGTCGTCCAGGATCTGGAGCAGAATGTTGAAGACGTCAGGGTGCGCCTTCTCGATCTCGTCGAAGAGCACGACGGAGTACGGGCGGCGCCGGATGGCCTCCGTGAGCTGTCCACCTTCCTCGAAGCCAACGTATCCCGGCGGCGCGCCGATGAGCCGCGCCACCGCGTGCTTCTCCATGTACTCCGACATGTCGATGCGCACCATCGCCTGCTCGGCGTCGAACAGGAACTCGGCCAGCGCGCGCGCCGTCTCCGTCTTCCCCACGCCGGTGGGCCCGAGAAAGATGAACGACCCGATCGGTCGATTCGGATCCTGCAAGCCGGCGCGCGAACGGCGCACGGCGTTCGCCACGGCGCGCACCGCCTCGTCCTGGCCGATCACGCGCAGCGAGAGATGGTCCTCCAGCTTGGTGAGCCGCTCTCGCTCGCTCTCGAGCATGCGCGACACGGGGATGCCCGTCCAGCGCGCGACGATCTCGGCGATGTCGTCGGCGGTCACCTCCTCCTTGAGAAAGCGCGCGCCGCCATCCTGACGGCTGGCCAGACGCGACTCCGCCAGCCGCAGCTCCTGCTCCAGCTGTGGGATCGTACCGTAGCTGATCTCGGCCGCGCGTCCCAGATCGCCTGCGCGCTGCGCGCGCTCGGCGTCGAGCCGCGCTTCCTCGATCTTCTGCTTGAGCTCGCCCACTTTGCCTAGCGTCTCCTTCTCCGCCTGCCACTGGGCCTTCATGGCCGAGGACCGTTCGCGAAGCTCGGCGAGCTCGCGCTCGAGGATGTTCCGTCGCTCGACGGACGCCGGATCCTTCTCCTTCTGGAGCGCCTGCCGCTCGATCTCCAGCTGCATGATGCGCCGCTCCACCTCGTCGATCTCCTGGGGCATCGAGTCGATCTCGATGCGCAGCCGGGACGCGGCCTCGTCCACGAGGTCGATCGCCTTGTCTGGCAGGAAGCGGTCGCCGATATAGCGGTTCGAGAGCGTCGCCGCGGCGACAATGGCGCCGTCGGTAATCCGCACGCCGTGGTGCACCTCGTAACGCTCCTTGAGGCCGCGCAGGATGGCGATCGTGTGCTCTACCGATGGCTCACCGACGAACACCGGCTGGAAGCGCCGCTCCAGCGCCGCGTCTTTCTCCACGTGCTTGCGGTACTCGTCCAGGGTGGTGGCGCCCACCACGCGCAGCTCGCCGCGGGCGAGCATGGGCTTGAGCATGTTGCCGGCGTCCATCGCGCCCTCGGCAGCCCCCGCTCCGACCAGCGTGTGCAGCTCGTCGATGAACACGATGAACGTGCCTTCGTTCTCGGTGATCTCCTTGAGCACCGCCTTGAGGCGCTCCTCGAACTCGCCGCGGTACTTGGCACCGGCGATGAGCGCCCCCAGGTCGAGCCCCACGAGGCGCTTGTTCTTGAGCCCCTCGGGCACGTCACCGTTGACGATGCGCTGTGCGAGGCCCTCGACGATGGCGGTCTTTCCGACGCCGGGCTCGCCGATCAACACGGGGTTGTTCTTGGTCCGCCGCGAGAGCACCTGAATCACGCGGCGAATCTCCTCGTCGCGCCCGATGACCGGATCCAGCTTTCCTTTTCGCGCCGCCTCGGTGAGATCGCGGGTGAAGCGCTGGATCGCCTGGTATTGGGTCTCGGGATTCTGGTCAGTCACGCGATGGCTGCCGCGCACGGCCTGCAGCGCCTCGAGCACCCCATCGGACGTGACACCGAGCCCGGCGAGCACCTGATGGCTCTCCGTGCCGCGCACTTCCGTGAGCGCCAGCAGCAGGTGCTCGGTCGACACGAACTGATCGCCGAGCGACCTGGCTCCCGCCTCGGCCTTGTCGAGCACCTGGTTCAGCTCGCGGGACGCGCTCGGCTGCGCCGCGGACTGTCGCGGATAGCGTGCGACCTCTCGATCGATGTGCGCGCGCAGCTCAGTGACGTTCACACCGAGCTTGTGCAGGATGGGCACGACGATGCCTTCATCCTGACTCAGGAGCGCCACCAGCAGGTGACCGTCGTAGACCAGGGGATTGCCGTTGCGCCTGGCCTCGGTCACCGCCTGCGCGAGCGCTTCCGAGGCTTTGACTGTGAGACGATCGGGGTTGATCATCGCGGCGTTCCATATGTGATAAAGTACATTAACAGATCACGCATAACTGGTTTCCTAACCGTGGGGATGGCAACGTCAGTGCCGCGCCGATCGGCCGTCCCGGCAGGAGCAGCGCGCCCTCAGTTTCCCGGGTACGCCAGAGTCGCATGTTCGCCGTGGTCCGCTGCCAATCTGGCCGCCGCAACGTGCGCGCGCGTTGCCCCCCAGAGCGCGGCAATGTAGCCTTCCCGGCCATGCTTCGCCGCCTGTGCACTGGCGCACTCACCATCGCCGCTCTGCTCGGCTGTCGTATGGGGGGAGACCTGGCTGGCCTGGACGAGTCGGCGTTCATCGTCGCCATGGCCGAGCTTCGGGTGATCGCGACGACGCCGGACTTGGACAGCATTCGTCGCGCCACGGCTCGCGATTCGGTGCTGCGAGCGCGCGGCGTGACCGCCGAACAGCTGGAGCGGTCGGCTCGGTCGCTCGCGGCAGACCCGGAGCATGCGATGGAGGTGTGGCAGGAGATCGACCGCCGCGCCGAGGAGATGCGGAGTGGCGCGAGCGGTGGCGATACGGCGAAGACTGCCGGACAATGAAAAAGGCGGCCAGTCCAGGCCGCCGTCACGAGCGCGCGGTCACCTCACGCGCTTCACTTCATGACGAGCATCTTCTTGACGTACACCTTGCCGTCGACGACGAGGCGGTACAGGTAGACGCCGGACGACACCTCTCTCGAGTTGACGTCGCGGCCATCCCAATACGCGGTGTACGTACCGCAGGGCAGCTGCAGCTCGACCAGCTGTTGGCCAGCCGCGGTACCGCCCTGCAGGATCGGGATCGCAACCATTTGCGCCACGATGTTGTAGATCTGCAGAGTGACCCGATAGACGTGCGCGTCCGCACACGATGGGTAGTCACCCAACGTGAACGGAATGGTCGTAGTTGGATTAAACGGGTTTGGGTAGTTCTGTCCGAGCTCCACTCCCGGGGTGCGCTCGCGGTTTGGAGGAGGGTTCGGCTCCTGCGCCTCCGCGGACCTCGGTACGAGCGCTCCGAGGGCAAGCCCGAAAACCAGCGCTGCCCAGCGGTGCTTCATGTTCCTTCTCCAAACAAACGAAAAAGGGTCCTAAGTCCTGTCTCCTTCTCGTGTTTAACTGAGGTGGCCCAACTCGCGCGAAAGTAGGCTCATACACTGCGACTGTCAAGCAATGTGCCGCCGTCGCGCGCACTTACCACCGGCGCTACTACCCTGCCCGCGGAGCGCCGTTCCGTGATCCCCGTCCGGTCGCAATACTCCAGAAAGGGAATCAGGAACTTGCGCGAGACGCCGAGAAGCTCCCGGAGCTCCGCGGGCCCATATTCCTGACCGGGTTGCATGCCTTTCCGCAACGCCGTTACCAGCTGTTCCACGCTGGCGCGCGTGTAATAGCGGTCCAGCTCCACCTGCACTACGGTCCCGTTGCGCTCCAGGTGTCGGAGCAGCGGCACCGTCAACTCCCCGAAACGAGGTTCCAGCTCGGTCACCGCCGGCGGCTCGCGCCCCGCCAGCTCCAGGGAGGCCACCAGCTCGGCCGCGATCCGGCTCTGCACCGGCGTGAGCTCGGGCGCCCACCCACGTCGCATCACGAGGGCCCCGTTCAGGTCGATCCGCGACGCGCTGGCGAGATCGCCGAGCACGGCATCGACCAGAGAGTCATCGGCGTGGAGGCTCGTCCGCAGCGCCTGCAATGGCGCTCCGGGATCGAGGGGGTGGCTCTCGTGGTAGGCCAGGACGCCGGCCAGCACCTGCTCCTGCAGCGAGTGCAGCACGTTGCGATCGTACAGACGGTCGGCGATGCGACGGGCGACATCGCTCGTGGCGTCCAGCAGACTCGGCATCGCGGCTGGAGGCGCACCCAGTCGTACCGGCAGCGATGCGATCGGCACACCGCTCGCACCGGCGCGAGAGATAGCGTGCCGGAGCCTCGCTTCGGGCGACCGTGCTGCCTCCGTCCAAGGACGCGACCGCCGCGTGGGCGGGAGCGGATCGTTCACGATACCGCCGCCGATCGTCGTGAGCGGCGATGCGCTGCGCAGCACGAATCGATCGCCGGCGCGGGCGATCACCGGCTCGTCGAGTATCAGGCGCGCCTGCTTGCGCATGCCCGGGGCGAGTGCTCCTCCGGCCGATATCACGCGCGCGCCAAGCTCCACGGTGCCCAGGTGGAAGCGGACAACGGTGCGCGCCGACAGAGGGCGGGGCGCGGTGGGCAGAAGCGCCACCTCGGCCAGCAGCACGCGGCTCTCACTCCACCCTCGATCGGTCACGAGGACGGTGCCGCGCCCCACCCGGGAGACATCGACGCCGGCTAGGGCGACGGCCGTGCGTGTGCCGGGGAGCGCGCCATCGACCGGCTTGCCGTGCGTCTCGATCCCCCTCACGCGCGCCGTGGCAGTTCCCGGCAGCACGCGCACCACGTCGTCGCGCCGGAGGCTCCCGGTCCACACCGTACCGGTGACCACCGTCCCGGTACCGCGCACGGTGAATGCGCGATCCACCGGCAGTCGAAAGAGATCGGCCGCGTCTCGCCCCGGCAGCGCACGGACCGCATCGGCAATCGATCGCCGGATCGCCTCGAGCCCGGCGCCGCTGACCGCGGACGTCGGCACGATGGGCGCGCTTTCGAGCGGCGTCGCGCGCAGCAGTCGCGAGACATCCTCGCGGACGAGCTCCAGCCACTCGTCGTCCACCAGGTCCGTTTTCGTGAGCGCCACGACGCCACCGCGGATCCCGAGCAGCGTGAGGATGTCGAGATGCTCGCGCGTTTGGGGCATGACGCCTTCGTCCGCGGCGACGACGAGTAGCGCGAGATCGACACCGGTCGCGCCGGCGAGCATGTTCCGCACGAACGCTTCGTGACCGGGCACGTCGACGACGCCGAGGACGGTGCCGGTGTCCAACGCGAGTGGCGCGAAGCCGAGGTCGATGGTGATGCCGCGCCGCTTCTCCTCCTCCAGTCGGTCGGTATCGACGCCGGTGAGCGCTTTCACGAGCGCCGTTTTTCCGTGATCGACGTGTCCGGCAGTCCCGAGGATCATGGTGCGGACCACCTGCCGCTTTCCCAGACGTCGAAGGCGTTGAGGGCGCGTCCCTCGGCGAGGTGTTCCTGGAGAAACTCGCGCACGAGACGCTGGTGCGCGCGGGCGCTCGCCAGGTCGAGCGTGCCGACGCGTCCGGCTCCGCTCCACGAGGCGATGCACGCGCGCGCCTCCGGCGGCAGCACGCGTCTGGTGGCGTAGGACGGCGCGCAGGACCCGCACAGCACGCCGCCGGCGCCGTGGCTGAAGCTCAGCTCGGCGTGGTCCGGCACGGGTGCGTGGCACGAGCTGCACGTCGCGAGCGATGGCGCGAAGCCGAGCTCGGCGACCAGGCGCCACACGCCGGCCAGCCCCGCTTCCCTGGCCTGCTCCGGAGGTGCCGCGGCGATATCGTCGAGCGCCTCACCCAGCGCATCGTAGAGCGTGGGACTGGCGTCATCGGTGCCGAAGCGGAGCACCAGCTCCGCGACCGCGGACGCGCTGGTGAAGCGGCCCAGGTCCTTCCCGAGCTCGGCCCGCTGCTGGGTGATGTCGAAGGCGCCGAGCGTCTGGAGCTCGCGTCCATCTTTCAGGTACAGCTCGGCGACTCCCTCGACGAAGAGATCGAGCGAGCTGGCGAAGCGCGTCCTGGACCGCCGTGCTCCCCGCGCGAGCACCGACTGCACGCCGACCTCACGCGTCGCCAGGCGGAGAATGCGCGATGTCTCCGAGTAGTCGAACGCATGCAGGACGATGGCGTCGGTGGTGACGAGGGCCATGGAGTCAAAATACGAGCGGTGCGGGCTTCGCGCACTCGGACTCCATGGGCAGCCTGCTGCTCGCGCATCGCGCAACGAGTCCCCTGGCCGGCTAACCACAGAGACCCGGAGGGCACAGAGGATTCACAGAGGGTCCTTCGTAGCACGGAGCTCCTCGCGCCACGAGCCGTGGCTAACCACGGAGACACAGAGAGCACAGAGGATTCACAGAGGGATTCGGATCGGGGCGAGTCCACCCCGCCACGAGCAGTTGTTTACCACAGAGGCGCTGAGACACAGAGGCACCACAGTGGAGAGCTCCTCT
>DATFFQ010000075.1:0-38955 GCA_035249955.1 Gemmatimonadaceae bacterium | reverse complement strand
TTCGCCGCGCTCGTAGCCCAGGAGGTGCTCGGTCATCGCGTTGACCAAAACGATCATGCCATCGCGGTCGACCATGAGAATTGCCGCAGGCGCTGCCTCGACCGCCACCCGAAATCGCTCGTCGGCATGCATGCGGTCCGTGATGTCGACGCACACACCGACCATTCGCTGCGACTTGCCGTTTGCGTCCCGGAAGAGTTGGCCACGCCCTTCAACCCAGCGAACCGCCCCGTCGCGGCGCACGATCCTGTACTCGATGTGATGTTCGGCGTTTCCCTGTGCCGAGGTTGCGATAGCCGCCATCACGCGTTCACGATCCTCGTCGAGGATCTCGTTCCGGAATGCCTCGATCGTGCCGGGAAAGGTGCCCGGTGCATACCCGTGCATGGCTTCGAGCGCAGCGGACCACACGACCTTGCTACTCCGAACGTCATACTCCCACGTCCCCATGCGGCCCGACTCAATGGCAATCTCGAGCTGCCGGGACGCGGTCGCGGCTTGCTCGCGGGCGTCCGACTCACGCCGCATCTGGCGCCGCCAGCTCTCGTTGGTGATGCTGATGGCCACGCCGACGCCGACGAAAACCGTCCATCCCAGCAGATCGGCGGGATACCTGAGGCCCCACACATACGAGGGCTCGACCAGAAGATAGGCCGCCGCGATCGCGGCCACCCCGGTGCTGAGAAGTCCCGGCCCCAATCCGCCGTATCTCCCGCTGACGAGTACCGCGACGACGAAGAGGACGTATGGAGCCCTGCCTCCCCACATGGGCTCGAGCGCAAGCCGCACCAAGGCCGCGCCGACCGTCAGCCCTATGGCGATGACGTAGGCGACGCCGGGACGCGTGAAGATCGTTCTGGTGCTCCTTCGTTCGGCCGAGGAGGTCATGCCGCCGTCGTTCCCGGGCGCGAAGGCAGCCGATGCGTCCGACTCGGAGAGTCGCACAGCAAGGGAAGAAAGCGTCCAATGGAGGAGAACCCTGGTACTTGTAGCCTATCAGAGATCCGCGGCCCCCGCCAGAGGTGCCCGCTTCGAATGTGCGCCAAACCGTTAGCGCTTACTCAAACAAACTGGCCGTCGTGATCGTCATCTCGTCCGTTCCTTTCGAATGTCTGGCTGAACGCCTGGAAGTGCCCGCGTGTTTCCCCCTGAGCATCCGCCCGGAAAACAGAAGGAATGCTGCTCGCACGTGCCGACCGCGCATGTCGCACGCGCCATTGTTCGGTTCGTGTCGCCCAGGCGCTGTCCATCACCGCCGCGGCACGCCACGCCGCGGCAGAGGATATCATCTACTGTCGGTCCGCCGCTCGGCACTCTCGACCTGGATCATGCCCCGTGAGACTCTCTCGATTCGTGCGTGTTGCGATGTTCCTTTTCGGTGCCGCGCCCGCAGCCGCGCAACCCGCCACCGTCACCCGGCTGCCAGTAGCAGGGTCTCGAGGACCGGCAACACCGGGAACGCTGGCGATCACGAACGTCTCCGTCATCCCGATGACCCGTGACACCGCGCTTCGGAACGCGACGGTCCTCGTCCGCGATGGACGGATCGCGCGAATCCAGGCAGCCAGCGACGCCGTGCCACGCGGTGCGCGGATTCTCGACGGAGCAGGGAAGTTCCTCATTCCCGGCCTCGCCGACATGCACGTGCACCTGTTCGCCGACGGTGCCGGCGTCCACGACTCGGCGGGACCTGCCGAGCTCGGCGTCATGCTGGCGAACGGCGTCACGACGGCGCGCCTCATGATCGGCACCGCACAGCATCTCGACCTGCGCCGTGAGGTCGCTGCGGGTCGCGTGCTGGGCCCGAAGCTCTGGGTCGCCAGCCCACACGTGAACAACCTGGATTCGACAAACGCCTACGTCGTGAATACGCCCGAGGAAGCGCGTGCGAGCGTGCGCCTCGCGGCCGAGGCCGGGTACGACTTCGTGAAGGTGACGTTCGTCTCGCGCGCGGTCTACGACGCGGTGATCGATGAGGCGGGGAAGCGCCGCATACCGGTCGTCGGACACGTCGATCCAGACGTGGGTCTCGCCCGCGCCCTCGAGACCGACGAGCAGCTGGAGCACCTCGACAGCTACTTCGAGGCGCTCCTCTCGGACTCATCGCCCATGAAGGAATCGGTCACGCAGTACGGCGTGTACCGCGACTCGGCGTGGCGGAGCCTCGATTACGTCGATGATGCGAAGATCGCCACGATCGCGCGCGCAACGGCGCGCGCGGGAAACGTCATCGGGCCGACGCTGAACGTGTTCAACACCGCGTTCGCCAAGGGCGAGAGCGACTCGGCGTTACGCAGTCGGCCAGACTGGGACATGTATCCACCGGCGCTTCGCGAGGGATACCTCCGCGCGCGAGCGAGGTACTGGGGCGAGGAATCTCAACGGCACCGAACGGCGCAGCGCCGCACCCGCTACGTCGAGGTACGCAACAGGCTGGTGAAGGCGATTCACGACTCTGGTGGGACGATCATCGCCGGGTCGGACACGCCGGAGTGGTTCCATGTGTACGGCTGGGGACTGCACAGGGAGCTTCAGGCGTACGTGGACGCCGGGCTGCGACCGTACGACGCTTTGCGCACAGCCACGGTGAACCCCGCGGTGTATCTCCGTGCGAGCGCCGACTGGGGCACCATCGAGCCCGGGAAGCGCGCGGACCTCGTGCTCTTGAGCGCGAACCCGCTGGAGGACATCCGGAACACCATGCGCATCGACGCCGTGGTATTCGGCGGCGACGTGCTCACCCGATCGAAGATCGACGCGCTGATCGCACGCGGGCGCGCGGCCGTGACCGGCGCGGCGACCCGGTGAGCGAACGAGGCCGCCGGCGTCGCGAGCGCCCGAGTCGTGGCTGGCTCCCTTGACGTATCACGCGCCGGGATGGCATCGCGCCGCGCGTGCTGGTGTGATGCCATTCGGCGCCGCACGGTGATCGCCCTCTACCGAACGGCGAGGCCCACCGCGCCCACAGGCAATCCATCGACCACCGACGCGCGCTCGAGGCTACCGTCCGACGTCCGGCGCTCGAAGCCTGTCACCGAGTTCGTGCCGCGCGTCAGCACGTACAGGAACTGCCCGTCCTGGCTGAGCGCGATGTCCGCCGGGGCAGCGTCAGCCCCGGGCCCCGTCACGCCGTCGGCATCGAGCAGCGTCAGGGTCCCATCTTGTCCGATCGCGTATCCGGTGACCGTGTTGCTCCCTGTGTTGGCCGCGTAGGCGAAACGACCATCCTTCGAGACGACGAGCCAGCACGCGGACGACTCCGTGGTGCCGAGTGAGCCGGTCACGAGCGAGAGCGCGCCGTCTCGCCCGACGAAGTACGACGAGGCGGCGCTGGCGTCCGGCGCGCCACCGAATGCCTCGGAGACGACCAGCGTGCCGCGCTTTCCGAAGTCGAACCCGAACGGCGTCGCGCCGGCTGACGGATGGACCTGTGGCTCGCTCGCCAACCCGTCCTCGTTCAGCGTATAGACATCGATCACGTTCGTGAACCGCTCGGTGACGATGAGCGCGCCGCCGTCAGGGGTGAAGGAGATCTGTGCGGCGCCGGCATCCGGCCCGCTCAGCGGGCGCGACGAGCCGGCGATGGGTGTGAGCTCGCCACTGCGGTCCTGAACGAAGCCCGCGATGCCGCCACTTCCTCCCACGTTGAGGACGTACACGAGCCGATTGCGAATCGCGATGCTCACGGGACGCACTCCCCCGGAGGCGATGCGCTGAACGTGGGTGAGTCCCGACGGCGTGACGGCGAAGACTGAGATGTCGTCGCTACCGGCGTTCGCGGCGAGCAGCCAGCGCGCGTCCTCGCTCAGCACGACCGCGCCTTGTGAGTCCAGCGCACCGCCGGTGCCGAGTCCGCCGGTTGGTACCTCGCCGGCGAACGTAAGCACGCCGTTCGCCGAGCGGTCGAAGATCGCGACGGCGTTGCCGCTCGTCTGGTTCGTCAGGGTGTAGACGGCGCCCGGTGCGCCGCGGCCGGCTCCCAGCGCCAGCGATGCCACGCGCTCAGGAGCGTTAATGTCGTTCTCCCCGCACGCGGCGATCGCCAGGGACGCGAGCGCGAGCGTGATGCGATGCCTCATGGTTCCTCTCCTCCTCGAAGTGATGAGCCCGACTCCGCCGGCGAATGGCGCGCGGTCGCGCGCGTCTCGCCGACAATCGATGCCGGGAGTAGACTGCACCGGATGCGCTGGTTCCATCGCGCTCAGCCGCGCGTGGAGCGCTCGGCGATGGAACCGGCAACGGCGGATCGGGCTACCTTCGTTGCGCAACGGAGAGGGTGAGCAGGCTATCACCTGCGACGCGGAGCGCGGTCGCCGTTGACCTGGGCCTCGAGCTTTCGGCAACGATCATGGGCATGTACGTACGAGCAGCGCAGGTAGACGACCGGCCGCAGCTGCTCGAGTTATGGGAACGCTCTGTTCGCGCCACACATCACTTTCTCACGGAGGCCGATATCGCGGCGCTCCGCCCACTCGTCGCAGAAGTGCTGGCCGGCGACGCGGTCGAGTGGTGGGTGCTGGCCTCCGCCAACGGGGCTCCGATCGGATTTCTGGGCGTTGTCGGCGGCACGATCGAAGCACTCTTCATCGACCCAGAACATCACCGGCAGGGGGGCGGCAAGCTCCTCGTGTCACACGCTCAGAGTCTCACCGCGGGCGAGCTGGCGGTGGACGTCAACGAGCAGAATGAGGCGGCACTGCGGTTCTATGAGGCGCTCGGGTTCTCCGTCGTGGGCCGGTCGCCGACCGACGCGGGCGGGCGGCCATTTCCCATCCTGCACATGCGACGTTCAGCGCCCCGTTCGGCACCAGGCGTCCAATGAACCTCGTGTGAGTCGACAGCGAAGGTTCCAAGCCTCGCACGCTCGTGCTGGTCGGCGCACGGTGCGGTCCAGAGTTGCGCGCGGGAACCATCGCGGGCGAGCCGTGCTACGTGGCATCAGGAAGCCCTCCGGCGTGGCGGCGACTCGGCCAGCGCGATCGTGGCGCGATCGTCGGAGGAGTCTTCCGCGCACACGAGTCATCACGGCCGCACCCTCTCATGGAGTGCACATGGAAACCCTGGCAATCCTCGCGGTGCTCGAGGCAAAGCCCGGCAAGGAACGTGACGTCGAAGCCTTTCTCCGTTCCGCGCTTTCAATAGCACGATCGGAGCCCGGCACGATCAGCTGGTACGCGCTGAAGCTGGGCACGTCCCGATTCGGCATCTTCGATACCTTCGCCGACTCGAGCGGCCGCGATGCACACCTTGCCGGAGAGCTCGCCGTGGCACTGTTCGCGACGGCCCAGGACCTATTCGTGGCGCCACCGGTGATCGACCATTCCACGATCATCGCAGTCAAGTCCTGCGAGGCCCGGGTCGGTGAGCGCGGCATTTCTCCCCAAGCGGCGCGAGCGTCGCGCGGGTCGTGAATCTCACGGGACCGAGCACGCTCACGCGATCGACAATATGCGAGCCACGCTCGAGCGTACCCGATAGCGCCGCTCCGGCAAGGAGCGTCACCAGCGTGCGGGGAACTACGCAGGTGTGGTCAGTCAATCGAGATGGAACTCCTCGAGGACTACAGTGCTATTCGCTGCGAACCACCGCCGCCATGACGGCTGGACGCCGCAGTTTGCGCCCGTCGACGAGGTCAGCGTTGCAGCAGACTGAGCCTATGAGGAGAGTATGATCGAGATGGAAGGCCGTACGTGGCCGCGCCGATGGGCATTGCTTCCGCTCCGACTGGTCGTCGGATTCGGATTTCTTGCCCACGGTTTGGCAAAGTGGGACCGAGGCCCCGAGAACTTCGGAAGGCTTCTGCACCATATCGGTGTTCCGCTTCCGACCGCAACTGCGTGGATCGTCACCCTCGTCGAGGTGCTGGGTGGGCTCGCGATCCTCGTCGGGATCTTCGTCGCGGTGGCGAGCGTCCCGCTCATCATCTCGATGCTGGTGGCCATGGTTAGTGTCCACCTGCCTTACGGCTTCAGCTCGGTAAGAACCGTGGGCCTCACCGGCTCTGGTCCCGTGTTCGGCCCCCCTGGGTATGAAATCAACCTGCTGTACATCGCGGCGCTGCTCGCGCTGGCCGTGCTCGGACCCGGGCCGCTCGCGGTGCCGCATCCGCCGGGCTCGCGCCCGGAGGGGGACGCGATCGGGTAGATGCGAACGGCGCGGAAACTTTGCGGCAACGGCCCGTCAGGCACTCGCACTGATGGGCCGTTTTACATCGCCGCGATGTTGGAACCGCCGCGTCGCGTGCGGACTACTGCTCCGTGTCCGGCGATGTCGCTACCGCACGGGGCGGCGCGGTCGAGCCGAGACGTGACTTATCCATGGGACACATCGCATGTCAACATCCTTCTCAGGAGCTCTGAGGAGTTGGTCCTTCGCAGCCGTCCTGGGCTTGATCCTGCTCGGCTGCGACGAGGAGCGCACGACCGGTCCGTCCGATCCGAACGACGCGCCGCGCGCGACGATCGATCGATTCAGCGATCAGGCGGCCATGCTCTTCCGACGCTCGGCGATTCCGACGCTGCCCGGTCCGGGCCAGGCGATCGACATCGACGAATCTCCCTTCATCACGCAGGGACTCGGCCCGGGCGGCCAGGTGGTGCGCTACTACAACTTCGACGTGCAGCCGGTCGATCCGGCGCCGATCTACCAGCTCGTTCGGCAAGGCGAGACGCAACCGGTTGAAGGACAGCTCAACATCGTCGACGTGATTCCCGGCAGCCCGGGATACAACGACTTCTGGCAAGTCGTCCGGGTGACGGTGCCGCAGGATTACGTGGCGAACACGGTCACTAGCCGGGAAGAGATCATCGCTGCCGGATACACGATGGAGCCTACGAGCACGATCGTGAATTGCCCCATCGTGCCGGAGGGATCGTCGGGAAGCGAAGGGGGCGCCGCCGACGGTCTGACGCGCGGATGGTACAGAGATCAGATCGTTTTCTACTTCAACTTTGGCGAAGCGCCTCTCCAGACGACGGCCACGGGCGATGTGCCCACCGCGCTCATCTACGTGACCTTCAACATCAATCCCGATGAGCCCGGCGGTGGCGCGCCTTCGGGCTTCCGCACCCAGCCCGGCACGTCGCAGACGCACAACGTGGTGACGGTGCTTCCGGGAGATCCGGGATACTCCCCGCTCTGGGACGTCGTGCCGTACGACAACGAATCGTTCGCCAACGTGTTCGACGAGGGGAGCGCGGCGGTGGCGCCGAATTTCGGGATCGCGGCAAAGGTGAACTGTCCGATTGTCTTCATCGACGGAGTGACACCATGACGGCCACGGTGTCTGCTGGGCTGCTCCTCGCACTCGCGTCGGTCGGCCCCATGGCGGCGGGTGCGCAGACGACGGCCGACCGCACCCCCAACCTGTGGACGGCGTGGACGCCGGAGCGTGGGGTCGTGCATCTCGACTTCACGCATCGGTTCGACATGAGCAATGCGCCGCTGCGCAAGCTCACCAACACCCCGACATTCCAGGTCGCGACCGGGGTCGTCGGTTCGATCGGGCTGGGCTTCGTGTACGGCTCCAACTCCGAACTGGTGAGCGCGTATCCGAACGAATGGGAGTGGTTCGCGCGATGGGCGCCGGTGTCCCAGGGTGGCGGAGCGCCCTTCGATGCGTGGCTTCAGGCGGGCTGGAACGTCGCGGCGGAGAGCTTCGACGCCGAGCTGACCGTGGCGCGCCGCTTCGGCGCACTGCGCGTCCTGGTGGCCGGGCGCGCGTTCGACCACGCGTTCTTTCGGGACGAGGCACGATATGCGGTCGTTGGCGGCGCGTCGCTCCGCCTCACCGAGCGGCTGTCCCTCGCTGGAGACTTCGGCTCGTTGATCGACCGGGAGTCCGACGAGCGTCCGGTGTGGAGCGCGGGGCTTCAGGTGTCGGTTCCTTACACGCCGCACTCGATGTCGATCCACGTCGGCAACGTCGGCACCGCGACGCTGGAGGGCGCGTCACGTGGATCGCACACGCGGTGGGGCTTCGAGTACACGGTGCCGATCACTCTCCGGCGATTCACGTCGCGCCGCGCAGCGCGCGGTGGACCGGCCGGTGACACGCCTGGAGCGACCACCAACGACGACGCGATGCAGCCGCGCGGTGTGCCGGACACCGTGATCGTGAGCATTCGCGATTTCCGCTATCAGCCCGAGCGGATCGAGATCGCAGTGGGCGACGTGGTGATCTGGCGGAACGACGACACCATCGCGCACACGGTGACGGCGGACGAGGAAGCGTTCGTGTCGCCGCTCCTCGAGCCGGGGGAAGAGTGGGCGCGTCGCTTCACGGCGCCCGGTAAGTACAGCTATCACTGCGCACCGCACCCCTTCATGAAGTCCGAACTCCAAGTACGGGAGATGATACGATGATTCCCCGACGCATGGTTACACTGGCACTCGGCGCGCTCCTGGCATCCTCGGCGCTCGCGGCGTGCAGCGATCGATCGAACACGCCGGCGGGTCCCGGCGATGAGGATGGCGTCCAGATCGTCGCGCTCTCGAATTTCGCGTTCGGTCCGGGGACGATCACCATCGACCGCGGCACGACGGTTCGGTGGCGGAACGGGACGTCGACGTTTCACACCGTCACGCCCGACGGCCACGATGCATTCCAGGAATGGGAGACGAACGGTCAAGGTCAGACGTTCGAGGCCCGGTTCGACGAACCCGGGCGGTACCTCTACCACTGCGAGCCCCACCGGGCGCTTGGCATGATCGGTGTCATCGAAGTGCGATGACGCCTAACGGCCGCTCTTCGCGCTTCTCACTCTCCTCCGCGCTGCCGTGCGTCCCCTGCCGCGCGCCGCAACGCGTCGAGCACTCGTGACCGGAGCTCGGCGGCATCGTCGTGCTCGCGGCGCAGGGCGCGGATCTGGCCGATGAGCTCTCGCTCGAAGGCGGCGTGCGCGCGACAGTACTCGCAGTCCGCCAGATGAGCGTCGATGACCGCCATGTCCGGCTCGTCCAGCGCGCCATCGAGGTAGTCCCAGAGGGCACGGACGACCGCTTCGCAGTCGGGGGGGAAGACGACGGGAGCCGGCATCGGGTGTGCGTCAGGGCGTGACTGTGTCGGCGCGGGTCTCGTGCGGTCGCTTGCGACCGAGACCCGCGTCCTCGGCGTGAGCGACCAGCGCTTCCTGAATCATACGGCGCGCACGGAACAGCCGCGACCGCACGGTCCCGATGGGGACCTCGAGGATCTCTGCAGTCTCCTCGTACGAGTGGCTTTCGAGGTCGACCAGCACGAGCACGGTGTGGTGCGGCTCCGGAAGCTCTGCGATCGCGCGCTCGATCGCCGGTCGCACATCGAGCAGATCGAAGAGCTCGCCCAAGCCGTCCCGCATCGCCTGCACGTGGCCGAGCACCGCGGGCATCGCGTCGGGATCGCCGTCGTCGAGCTCCACGAGGGTATGGCGCTGCCGGAGGGTTCTCAGGAAGGCGTGACGGCAGATCGCGAACAGCCATCGCCGAGCATCCTTCCCCTGGCGAAAGGTCTTCCATCCGCGAAACGCGCGGAGAAACGTCTCCTGCACGAGATCGTCGGCGTCGGCCCGGTCGCGGGTGAGCGAGAGGGCGAACCGCGCGACCGCGTCGAGGTGCGGCAGCGCCACGGTCTCGAAATCGGCCGTATCGACGGGCGCTGCTGTGGGATCAGCCATCGGTCTGGTCGGGTCGAGGATGCTCGCTTGCCAGAACAGCGGCAATCCGTTCGCGAAGAGCGCCCAGATCGCCGGCCTCCGGCCGGACCGCTCCGATTCTGTCCAGCAGCCGCCGCTCGAACGCCGCGTGCGGCCCACATCGCGGACATCCGGTCACATGGTCCCGCATCTCACTGGCCTCGGTCTCCGGCAACTCGTCGTCCAGATACTCCCATAGGCGCCGCAGGAAGGAGGCACACAGCGGCGGCAGCTGCGTTGCCATGCTCATCGGGAGCCTTTCGTCGTGTACGCGGGGTCCATCATGGAACATAGGCCATGTCGCCGTCCCGGGTTCCACGGAACGGGGCGTCCCTCGAGCGGCGCACGCTCGGCAGCGCTCACACGCGCCGTTGGTGCGCGTCGACCGTCGCCGTCTCCGGCTCGCCGACCTGGATTCGCAATAGTATCAGAGGCGTGCACGATCCGGCAGTCGCACGGGAATCGGTGGACATTGCGCCACGCGAGCATCCGAAGGATCTCGTGTCCGGCCGCCGCCGACATGGCAGATGCCCGTCGCCGGGGTACGGCGAAGCCAGGCGCTGGATTCGCCTAGGGGTTTCGATGGAACCGAGCGGCGAGCGCCGGGCTAGGCCATGACATGATCGCCTTCGATCTCACTGCCGCACTCTCGGACCGGCCGGCACTCGCGCTCCCCGTGTTGTTCGCCGGGGGCGTACTCACGAGTCTCACGCCATGCATCTATCCGATGATCCCGATCACGGCGGCGATCGTCGGCGGTCAGTCGCTGGGGGGTGCCGTCTCGCGCGGCCGCGTCGTGGGACTGACGATGGCCTACGTCCTCGGGCTGTCCATGGTGTACGCACTGCTCGGTGTCGCGGCGGGACTCAGCGGGTCGGTGTTTGGCGCCGTGAGCTCCAACCCGTGGACCTCGTTCGTCATGGCGAATCTGCTCGTGGTCTTCGCCCTGATGATGCTCGACGTGCTGCCAGTGCCCGTGCCTCAGCGGCTGCTGGCGAGGGCGGCATCGCTCGACGGACGCGGCCGGTACGCGGGGACGTTCGCTATGGGAGCCGCATCCGGTCTGGTGGCGGCGCCCTGCGGAGCGCCCGTCATGGGTGCCGTGCTCGGATGGGTCGCAGCGACGCAGAGCGCCGCGCTCGGCTTCACCTACCTCTTCGCATTCTCGCTCGGCATGAGCGCGCTGCTCGTTGCCGTTGGTCTCTCCGCGGGTTCGGCCGTGCGGCTGCCGCGCTACGGAGCATGGATGCTCTGGGTCAAGCGGGGATTCGCCGTCATCATGCTCGGCGCGGCCGAGTACTACCTAATCACCATGGGAGCGCTGCTGCTATGACGATCGTCTCGATGCTGTCTCGCGGTACACTCGTCGCCACGCTGATCGCCGGCGCCGTGGCGCCGCGTACCACGCACGCGCAGAGCCAGGGGCTACAGGTCGGCGATATGGCGCCGACGGCGGTCGTGCAGACGCTCGACGGCGACTCTGTCGATCTGGCGCGGTTCGTCGGCAAGACACCCGTGCTGATCGAGTTCTGGGCGACCTGGTGCCCGCTCTGCAAGCAGCTCGAGCCGACGATCAAGGAGCTTCACCACAAGTACGACGGACAGCTCGAGATCGTGCACCTGGTGGTGCCGCAGAACCAGACGCCCGAGCGCGCTCGCGAGTACGTGCGGAAGCACGGACTGCCCGGCCACTTCTTCTTCGATGCCGAGGGCGCCGCGTACAAGGCGTTCGCGGCGTACCACACGTCGTACATCGTCGTGCTCGACCGGAGCGGTGTGGTCGTGCACAGCGCCGACGGGCCGAAGCAGGATCTCGATGCGGCGGTCGCCAGGGCCGTTCGGAGTCGCTAGTCGGATGACCTCCTCGAGACTTCCTCCGCGCCATCTCGCCCTGCCGCATGGCGTGGCAGGCACCGAGCGTCGCATCGAGCAGCTTGGCATCACCGGCGTATTGGTGCTGCGGTACGGGCTCGTCCTCCTCCTCCTCATATGGGGCGCGTTCAAGTTCGCCGCGTTCGAGGCCGAGGCGATCCGACCTCTCGTCGAGAACAGTCCGCTCCTGGGCTGGCTCTACGGTCCACTCAGTGTGCGCGGGACATCGGCACTATTCGGAGTCTTCGAGGTGACCACGGCGCTGTTGATCGCCTCGCGGCCGTGGCTGCCGCGCGTATCGGGCTACGCGAGCCTCGCGGCGGCCGGAATGTTCGTCGTCACGCTTTCGTTCCTGTTCACCACGCCCGGCGTGCTCGAGCCGACGAACCCTTTCGGCGGGTTCCTCATGAAGGACCTGATGCTTCTCGGTGCCGCACTGTTCACTGCATCGGAAGCGCTGCGCGCCGGGGCCGCGGCCGGAACCGTGCTCGAGTTTTGAATCACGTTGCAGCCTGAAAGCGTGACGATGCAAAGGCTGCGCGATGCTCGCGGGCTCCTCGACCTAGCCCCTCACCAGGGCGCGCTGACCGCGCATCGCCGGCACGATCATGGGCGCCGCGGCCAGCGCGGCGATGAGCGCGAGCACCGGATAGCCCCAACCGGCCACGATGACACCCGAGGTGGCACCGGCCGATGCGCCGGCCAATCCCATGATCGCATCGGAGAGTCCCTGCGCCGAGGCACGCAGCTCGACGGGAATCGATTCGCTCAGCAGGGTGGAACCCGAGACCATGGTCCCTGACCAACCCAGTCCGAGTACGGTCAACGCGATGGCGAGACGGGCCGAGTCATGCCCCGCCGTCCCCGCCAATGCGCACGCCGTGAGCAGCAAGACGATCCCGCCGACGATCACCGGCCGTCCCCCGAACCGATCGGTGAGCCAGCCGACGACGGGCGAAAAGGCGTACATGCCGACGATGTGAACGCTCAGCACGACGCCGACGATGCGCAGTGTGTGCGCCGCGTCGTGGCCGGCACCACGAATGTGCACGGGCGTCATGGCCATGACGCCGACCATCACCAGGTGCCCCACAGCCATCGCGGCAACCCCCAGGCGAGCGGACGGGTGTAACGCAACGGCTCGCAGGGCCAACCGCATCCCGCCGGGTCGCCGAGGTTCCGCGCTCGAAGTCGACTGCGCGCCGGCCTCGCGGGCCAGCACCGCCGGATCGGGACGCATTAGCAGCATGAGCGCCGATGCCGCCAGCAGGAAGAAGAGCGCCGAGACGACGAATGGTCCGGCCAGCGTGGGCACTCCATATCCATCGAATGCCGCGCCAGCGAACGCCGCGAACTGGGGACCGGCGACGGCGCCGATGGTCGTCGCCCACACGATCAGCGAGAGATGGCGGCCACGCAGCGCAGCGGGCGCGAGGTCGACGGCGGCGTAGCGCGCCTGCAGCCCCGCCGCGGTGGCGCCGCCGAAGAGAAAGAACCCGGCGAACAAGGGCGCGATCGCTCCACGGCTCGCGGCCACGACGATCACGACCGCGCCAATGGCAGCGACGAGATAGCTCGCCGCGAGACTCGGCCGGCGCCCTCGCCGCTGCACGATCCAGGTTGCGGGCAAGGCGAGCAGAGCGGAACCGACGACCGCGGCGCTCTGCGCCAGTCCGGACACGCTGGTCCCCGCGAGCTCGGCGGCGAGCAGCGCCCCAACCGAGGACCCGATGGTCACGCCGATGCCGCTGACGACCTGAGTAGCAAACAGCAGACGGAGCGTCCGACGCTGGACGGCAGATGTGTCGACGGCTGCGTTCTTGGCGAACATACCCCAGGACAACGTACCAGGGTGTCCAGCGGTTCCGGCCGCTGGCCGCAGCCACGACCATTGACACTATAACCACTGTGGATATATTCGCGTCGTGCATATCACTCCCGGTGCCGTTCGCGCCCACTGGACGATCCTGATGCAGGACCTTCGGTATGCGGCGCGAATGCTCAACCGATCGCGCGGGTTCGCCGTGACGGTCGTGATGGTCACCGCGCTCGGCGTCGGCGCCAACACGGCGACCTTTTCGGTCGCCGATTTCGTGCTGCTCCGGCCATTGCCGTTTCCGGATCCCGAATCGCTCGTTCGGTTGTGCGAGGGTCCTCGCCAGGGTGGGGGATGGGGGTGCAACAACCAGCTGTCGCCGGCGAACTACCGGGATGTGACGCTGATGAGCAGGTCGGTCCGGGGCTGGGGAGCGTTCACTCGGACGGCGGTCAACCTGGTAGGCACGGGCGATCCGGTGCGCCTACCGGCGGCGCGCGTCTCGGCCGAAGTGTTCCCCCTGCTGGGCGTGCCGCCAATTCGCGGCAGGGCGTTCGACAGTACGAGTACGGTGGAGCGTGACACGATGACGGTCGTCATCAGTCACGATCTGTGGCAATCGTACTTCGGCGGCGACGAGGCCATCCTCGGGCGGACGGTGCGTCTGGACGGCGCGCCGCGCGTGGTGATTGGCGTGATGCGCGCCGGCTTTCACTTTCCCAGTCCCGAGGTGCAGATCTGGCTGCCGCTGGTGCTCGGCGAGGACGCCTTCGAGGATCGCAACGACACCTACCTGGAGAGCGTTGGGCGGCTGGCGCCCGGCGTCAGCTTCGAGCGTGCTCGTGCCGAGCTCAACGAGATCGCGGCGCGGCTCCGCCAGACCTACCCGGAGAGCAACGAGGACACGGGGTTCTCGTTCTTTCGACAGCGAGACGAGATGTCCCCCCGCTACCGGCAAATGCTGGTGGCGCTGTGCGTGGCCAGCGTGCTGCTGCTGCTCCTCACGGCCGCGAATCTCGCCAACCTGCTGCTGGTCCGCGCGGCGGGGCGGGAGGGCGAGCTCGCGATTCGCGCCGCGCTCGGCGCGGGGCGGGAGCGGCTCGTGCGGCAGATGCTCACCGAGAGCCTTCTGCTCGCCGTGATCGGTGGTGCGGTGGGCGCAATGGTCGGCGTGCTGGCAATTCCACTGCTCGCGTCGCTCATCCCGTCAACGTTGCCGCTGGCCGAGCGGCCTACGCTCGATCTCCGGGTCCTGGGCCTGGGCGCGATATTCACCGCCGTCACCGGCATTGGCTTTGGGCTCATTCCCGCCTTCCGTGCCGGTGGCCGCGCGGGATTCGACGCGCTGCGCGACGGCGTCCGTACTGGTGGCGGCCGACGGCAGGCCATGCGCACGGCGCTCGTCGCGATCGAAGTCGCGGTGTCGATGGTCCTGTTGATCGGCGCCGGTTTGCTGCTTCGGGCCATGTTGCGGGTCGAGGCGGTCAAGCCCGGGTTCGTCGCCGACGGGGTGCTGACGATGCGCACGGCGCTCGGGGGTGCACGTTACGAGGACTCACTCCGGCGCAGCGACTTCTATCGCCGCGTCCTCATGGGGGTGCGTGCGGTCCCCACCGTTCAGAGCGCGGCCTACACGAGCGGCCTGCCGATGGTGATGACCGGAGGGATCGCCGGCATCACCCTTCCCGGTGAGGAACCTCGAGGCGCCAGGAACAACGGCGCCAGCTTTCGATTGATCACCCCGCAGTTCTTCCGCACCCTGGGTCTTCCGATCGTGCGCGGGCGTGACGTGGAGGACACGGACGTGAGCGGCCGGCCGCTGGTCGCGGTGGTCAGCGAATCATTCGTCAGGCGCTACTGGCCCAGCGACGACCCGATCGGCAAGCGCTTCGTGGTGCGGTCACAGGAGCGGGCGGTGGTTGGCGTCGTGGCTGACATCAAGGTTCGGGGACTCGAGCGGAACAACGAGCCGCAGGTCTACATACCGGCGGAGCAGCGTCCGTACCCGCTTGGCGACATCTACTATCCGAAGGACCTCGTGATCCGCACGTCCGGCGACATCGAAAGGCTCGTTCCAGCGGTGCGGGAGATCATCCGTGGGGTCGATCCGGAGCAGCCCATCTCCGATACACGGACGCTCTCGGAGGTCGTCGGCGAACAGACGGAATCGCGACGAGCGCAACTGCGCATCCTCGGCGCGCTGGCGGTGGTCGCGATTCTCCTCACCGCGGTCGGGATCCACGGGCTCCTCGCGTTCCTCGTCGCGCAGCGCTCACGCGAGATCGGCATCCGGCTCGCACTGGGCGCGGAGCCGAGGCGTGTTGCCGCGATGATCGTGCGTGAAGCGACTCGACTGGCGGTCATCGGTGGCGCGCCCGGCTTGCTGCTGGCGTACTGGGGCGCCCGGACGATGCGTTCGCTCCTGTTCGGCGTCGGGCCCGGCGACCCGGCCATCATCGGGGCAGGCGTCGTGCTCGTCGTGCTCGTCACCCTGGCGGGATCGATCATTCCGGCGCTGAGCGCCGTGCGCGTGAGTCCGCTCACCGCGATGCGGGGGCAGTGAAGACGACGCCCGTGCCCTGGCGGCGTTGCGTGGCACTGCTCGGCATGCTGGCCGTGGCGGCGTGCGCGCAGGCGCGCCAGCAGAGCCGAGGCGAGCGGGCGGACGTCGCGGTCCTCGTGGCGCGCGTGTTGGATCCGGCCACTGGGCGATACTCCGGCCCCTCCGCGATCCTCGTTCGCGGCGGACGTATCGTCGAGGTGCAACCTCGGGCCCGGTTCACGCCCGCCGGCGCCGACAGCGTGATCGACCTGGGCGACATGACTGTTCTGCCGGGGTTGATCGACGCGCACGTGCACCTGGCCATCGGTGGCACGGTGCGCGCGAACGCGCTGGCTGATCTCCGCGCCGGCTTCACCACGGTCGTCGATCTCGGGTCGCGCACCAACAGGCTGCTCGCGCTGCGCGACTCGATCAACGCCGGTCACATTCCCGGCCCCCGCGTGCTCGCCGCCGGGATGTGGGTCGGCACCAGGAACGGCGTGTGCGAGTTCAACGGTCTGGGAATCGCCGGCGGACCGGACGCCTTTCGGCAGCGGGTGCGCGAGAACGCCGACGCCGGTTCCGATGTGATCAAGGTGTGCGTGTCGGGATGGCCGGCCGACGCCTACGCGAGGCCGGACGAATACGAGATCAGCGATGACGCGCTGGCGGCGGTGACGGCGGAAGCGCACGCTCGTGAGAAGCTGGTCATCGCGCACGACATCAGCCGGGCCGGTGTGCGAGCCGCTCTCCGACATGGCGTGGATGGCCTGGCGCACGCGGCGTACCTGGATGACTCCACCGCGGAACAGCTCCGCGAGCGCGGTACGTTCCTGATCCCGACGCTAGCGTCGCTCACCGCGCGGGACAGCTCGGCGGTGTCCCGCGCCCTGGTCGCCGCGGTCGCCCTGGCGCACCGCACCGGACTGCGGCTGGTGTTCGGCACCGACGGCGGGGTGCTCCCGCACGGCGAGAACGCCAGGGAGATGGCGGCGCTGACAGCGGCCGGAATCCCGCCGATCGACGTCCTTCGCATGGCGACGATCAACGCGGCGCGTGCACTGCGCCTGGACGACTCGGTCGGGACCGTCGCCCGAGGGATGAGCGCCGATCTGATCGCCGTGAGAGGCGACCCGCTCGTCACGCTCGACGTGATGCGCGATGTGCGTTGGGTGATGTTGCGCGGCAGCGTGGTGCGGTGAACGAAGCGGCGTCACGCACGCCGCTGTCGGTCCTAGTTCGCGCGCAGCGCGCTCGCTGGATCCACGCGCGCCGCCCGCCATGCCGGTACTGCGCTCGCCAGCGCGGACACCGCACCTACCAGGGCGATCACGCCGGCGTAGGTGACGGGATCGAGTCGGGACACGCCGAACAGCATCGCGGCGATGGCCCGTGTCGCGACGACCGCGCCCACGAGCCCGAGCACCACGCCGACGGCGGTGAGACGCATCCCCTGCCGCACGACCATTGCGAGCAGATTCGCGCTGGTCGCCCCCATCGCGGCGCGCACACCGATCTCCCGCGTTCGCTCCGCGACGCTGCCCGCGAGCACGCCATAGATGCCGGCGGCCGCGAGCGCCAGCGCGACGAATGCGAATGCCTCGAACACGATCAGCGCGAAGCGGCGCTGCGCCGCCGATGCGGCGAGGAGCTCCTCCATCGTCGCCACTCGCACGATCGGCTGGTCCTTGTCCACCGACCAGATCGCGCGCCGAATTGCCGCCGCGAGAGCCGTGGGCTCCCCGCGCGTACGCACCACGAGCGACATTGCGTCGTCGGCGAAACGCCACTGATCCGTCGTCACGTACACGGCGTCGGGCTCGTTCACCGCGAGCGACTGCTGTTTCACGTCGCCTACCACACCCACAATGGTGTAGAGCGGCGAATCGGGTGGCCCGATGCGCAGGCGCTGTCCGATCGGCTCGAGCCCCGCGAGCCGGCGTCTCGCCAGCGACTCGCTGACCAGCGCCACAGGCGGCACGCCGGCACCGTCCAGCTCGCTGAGCAGCCGCCCGCGGCGCAGCGGGATGCGCATGGCCTCCAGATACCCCGGGGTCACCGCGTAGCGAAAGGTGCCCCTGACCTCGCCGGGGTCGTTTGCCGGCATCGGATCGAAGTGGACGCCGTACTGATCCAGGTCGCTGCTGAGCGGCAGCTGGCTGGTGAGCGCAGCTACCGTGACTCCTGGAACGCGCCGCACCGCATCCAGCGCCTCGCTGAAGAACCGTGTCGTCGCGCTATCCTCGGTGAATCGCGGTCCGGATGTCTGCACCTGCATGGAAAGAAGGCCCGCCGCGTCGAAGCCGGCGTCGACAGAGAACAGACGCGACAGACTTCGCAGCAGCAGGCCGGAGCTCACCAGCAGAACGAGTGCGAGCGCAACCTCGGCGACCACCAGCGCACCGCGCGCGCGCCGATGCCCGCCGGCGGTGCGCCTCGAGTCGCCCTGAAGGGCGCCATGCGGGTCGCTGCGCCCTGCCTGCACGGCGGGCGTCAATCCGAGCGCGATCCCGGCGAGCGTGGTGATGGCCAGCGCAAAGACGAACGCGGTGCCGTCCACGGCAACGGAATCGGCCCGCGGCAGATCGGCAGGTGTCATTGCCATGAGAGCGCGCACGCCGAGCACCGCGACCGGCATCGCCACCACGCCGCCCAGAACGGCGAGGAAGACGTTCTCGGTAAGCACCTGCCTGACGAGCCGCGCCCGTCCGGCCCCGAGCGCCGCGCGCAACGCAAGCTCGCCTCGCCGGCGCACGCCACGCGCGAGAATCAGATTGCCGACGTTCACGCACGCGATCACCAGCAGAAGGCCGACCGCTCCGAGGATGGCCAGGAGCGCCGGTCTCACACCTCGCGTGATCTCCGCCTGGAGCGACGTGGCAGCGAATTGCACTCGATCCGCATACGTCTCCGGCCGCTGCTCCTCCAGGATCCTGCGCCCCAGTGTGTTCAGCTCCCCCGTCGCGGCGTTCGTGGTCGCGTTTCCGCGGAGCCGCCCGACCATTCGCAGATGGTGGCCCCACGCTCTCCCCTGCGACACGTCGTACTGCAGCGGTGCCCACAGCTCCGCTGACGGCGCGGTCACGTTCTCGAATCCGCGCGGCATGACGCCGAGGATGACGTAACGAGCGCCATCCAGCGTCATGTCGCGGCCGACGATGGCCGGATCCCGGGCGAAGCGGCGGCGCCAGAGCGCATCGCTGATGACGATGACGTTCGGTGCACTGGCGCGATCCTCGGACGGGTGGAAGGCCCGGCCCACGGCCGGCGCCACGCCCAGGACTCGAAAGTAGCTCGCGCTCACTCGCTGCCCGCTGAAGCGCTCCGGCTGATCAGCCGATGTGAACGTCGGCTGCCACGACCGGTATACGGCAAGCGCGTCGAACGAGCGACTCCGTTCGGCCAGGGCTCGGAACATCCCGAAGGTGCCGTCCACACGTGATCCGTCGCTGCCGATCTCCCAGATCGCCACCACGCGGTGGGCCTGCGGATAGGGCAGCGGCTCGAAGAGGATCGGATTGACGGCGCTGAAGATCGCCGTGGCGGCGCCGATACCGACCGCGAGCGTCGACACCGTGATCGCGGTGAAGGCTGGAGCATTGCGCAGGCGGCGTGCGGTGTATCGAAGGTCGGCGATCAGCGCGTCGACGCCGCTCTCCCACCCGGACGACCGCAGCTGCTCGCGGACACGCGTCACGCCGCCCAGCTCGATGCGCGCGGCTCGGCGGGCCTCGTCAGGCGACAGCCCTCGCGCCTCATGCGCGGCCGTGGCTTCGTCGAGGTAGTGCTGCACCTCATCGGCGATATCGCGATCGCGTTCTCGACGCCGGACGAGTGAACGGAGGCCATGCGTGCCCTGCCGCCAGAGCGACATGAGTCAGCCCTCGGCTCGGAGCAGCCTGGCGACGGCGGCGCTCCGCCGCCTCCAGTCGGCCTGCTCGGCGTCTAGCTGGCGGCGGCCGGAGCGCGTGAGCGAGTAGTACCTGGCTCGCCGGGAGTTCTCGGTTTGCCGCCATTCCGCGTCCAGCCATCCGGCCCGCTCGAGCCGCTGGAGCGCCGTGAGGAGAGAACCGGGGTTGACCTTGAACACACCACGCGAGATCTGCTCGATACGCCGCGCGATCCCGAAGCCGTGCAGCGGCTGGAGACTGAGCGTCTTGAGGATCAGCAGGTCGAGCGTGCCCTGAATCACCTCGGTGTTCGGATCATCCACGGTGGTTTCCTCGGCAGTGGCAGCGCCACGATGGGAGTCTTCCTCTTGATTGTCAAGATATGACCGTCGGGAGCATGGAGTGGAGCACGGCGCCGGCCTGCCTGACAGCCGCGTCGGCACGTATCTTCCGGCCATGCACACACCGGCGTCCGACGGCGGGCATCCCGCCGCCGCCCCCATCCGTCACGACCCGACGCCGGGATGACGGGGCGACAGGGGATGAGCCGCCGCGCCGCGCTCAAGACGATGGCGCTCGCGGCTTCCAGCCTGGCAATTCCCGGCTGCGACTCGTCGGTTACCGGTTCGACGCCGCGCGAGCCGCGCCTCGGCGCCCGACCAGGATCGCCCGTCGAGACCGGTCCGACCGGTACGAGCGCGTTCGCGGTGCCGCCCTCGACCGCGGTCATCCACGTGCCCGAGTCGGTCGATCGCGAGGCCCCCAGCGCGCTGCTCATCTTTCTCCATGGCGCCGGGCGGACCGTCGACGCCTTCGTCGAGGCGCACCGCGCGGGCGCCGACGCGGCCGGAGTGATCGTGCTGGCCCCCTATTCGGCGGGCAGCACCTGGGATGCCATCCGCGGCACCTTCTCGACGGATGTCACGATCCTGGACGCGGCGCTGGACTGGACCTTTCGTCGCTGGACGATCGATCCGGAGCGCATCGTCATGTCAGGGTTCTCCGACGGCGCCACGTACTCGTTAGGCATCGGGCGCGCCAACGGCGATCTCTTCTCGCGCGTCGTCGCCTACTCGCCGGGCCGCCTGCTCGATGTGACGGCGGTGGACCGGCCGCCGATTCTCATCACCCACGGCACCGCCGACAACGTGCTGCCCATCTCCGCCAGCAGGGGCATCGTTCGGGAGCTGCGCTCGGACGGATACGAGGTCGATTTCCGCGAGTTCGACGGCGGCCACGTCGTCCGGCAGTCGGACGTCGACGAGGTCCTGGCCACGCTCGGCGCGCCCTAGAGACATCGTCGCCTCGGCTCAGTCCGAGCGCATCGCGATCAGCGGGTCCACGCGTAACGCGCGGCGCGCGGGAAGAAACGCCGCGAGCGCGGCAATGACGATCGTGGCAGCCGTCGTCTGTGTGAGTATCGAGACGTCGGTTGGGGCAACGCCGAAGAGCATGGTCCGCATCGCGCGGCCGAACAGGGCGGAGAGCCCGAGCCCGAGGCCGACGCCGGCTACGGCGAGCAGCGTCGCCCGGCCGACGAACATGCGCATCAAGTGCGATGGCCGGGCGCCGAGGGCGGTGCGAATGCCGATCTCCTGCGTTCGCTGCACCACGGCGTACGCGACGATGCCATATACCCCGAAGGAAGCGAGGAGCAGGGCCACGATGCCGAACGCCGAGACGATCGTGGCGTTGAAGCTGCGACGCGCCAGGCGCTCGTCGAGCAGCTGATCGACAGTCGCCGTTCGGCGAACGGGAAGATCCGGATCGATGGATCGCACCGTGCGCTGCACGGCGGGGATGACCGCCTCGGGGTCACCGCTCGTACGGATGGCGAGGTACATGCTCCGCCACGGATTCACCGGGAAGGGGAGATACGCTTCGGCCCACGATGCCGCGGAGATATCGTAGTCCTTGATGTCTTCGACGACACCCACCACACGTCCGTCTACTCGGTCCTCCACGTCCGGGCCGCTCATCTGCTTGTACACCACGATGCGGCGGCCGATCGGATCCTGGGTGCCCCAGAGGCGGCGGGCCAGCGTCTGGTTGACCACTACCGCCGTGCTTCGTGCAAACATGTCGGCTGCGCCGAGGGCCCGGCCACGCAGCACCCGCTGCCCCATCGTCTCGAAGTAGCCGCTGTCGACGAGACGATAGGCGGCGGACGGCGTCTGTCCGTCGGGACGAGGATCGCCGTCGCTCTCGAGGGGCGAGAACACGCCCGAACGCGTGGCGGGGCTGTGGTTGATGTAGGACACGCGCGCCACGCCCGGGATTCTGGCGACCGCGTCCCGGATGCTGTCATAGAGGAGGAGTCGCTCCTCGGGGGTATCGTACCGCGACTCCACCGGCTCGATGCGCAGCGACACGAGGCGTTCCGTGTCGAAGCCTGGATCGGCACCGCGCATGTTCGCGAAGCTCTTCGCGAGCAGCGCCGACCCCACCACGAGGGCGCAGGCGATCGCGATCTCCAGGACGACGAAGCCGGACTGGAGGCGTACCCCAGCCGGAGCCGTGCTGGAGCCGCGCGCGCCGCCTTTCAACGCATGCATGAGATCCGCCGCGGACGCGGCGAGAGCCGGCGCGATACCGAATAGAAGCGCCGAGAGTGCGCACAGCGCGAGGGCGAAGAGCAACACACGTGCGTCCACCGCAACCTCCACGAGCCGTGGCAGGTCCGGTGGCGCGAGCGCAACGAGGCCGCGCACGGCGACGAAGGCGAACACCGTTCCGAGGGCACCGCCGGCGAGAGCAAGCAGCCCGCTCTCGACCAGCAGCTGTCGCGCGATCCGGCCGCGACTCGCGCCGATGGCCAGGCGCACGCCCACTTCACGCGAGCGCGCGCTGGCGCGTGCGAGCGAGAGATTCGCTACGTTCGCGCATGCGATGAGGAGCAGGCCGCCGACGGCGCCGAGCAGCACGAGCAGCGGCCGCCGCACCGGTCCGGTGAGGTCATCGCGCAGCGAGACGGCTCGAATGGTCAGCTCGCCGTCGTCGGCCGGATAGGCGGTAGCGAGGCGCGCGCCGATGGTCTGCATCTCGTGCTGCGCACGCGCGAAGCTCGTGGACGGTGCGATCCGGGCGATGGTTCGTGCGTCCACTCGGTAGCTCCGCCGCGCGAGCGAGCCAAGCGAAAAAGGCGCGGCGACGATCGGGCTCCACGCCTGCGCCCATTCAGGCCAGGCGAAGGACTCGGGCATGACACCGACCACGGTGTAGGACCCCTCGAGGGTGTTGATCCGGCGACCGAGTATTCCGGGATCGCCGCCGAACCGCTCCCTCCACACGCGCTGGCCGATCACGATCACACGCTCGGCGTCGGCGCGCCCATCGTCGGGTCCCAGCGCACGGCCGACGAGCGGCTGGGTACCCATGAGCGGAAACAGCCCCTCGGTCACGAAGGCGGTCAGCAGCTCCTCGGCACCCATCTCGCCGCGAACGCGCAGCGGCTCACCCCGGGCGTACACGACGTTGGCGAAGACACGGTTCTGGCGCTGTACGTCGCGGAAGTCCGGATACGAGAGGGGCAGCCGGCCCTCCTGTCCGGGCGGAGTCGAGAAGAGCGAGACCAGCGCGGCCCCATCGCGATAGGGCAGGGGGCGCAGCACGATCGCGTCGACGACGCTGAAGATCGCGACGGCGGCGCCGACGCCGAGCGCGAGCGTGAGCAGGGCGGCGAGCGTGAAGGTCGGGGTGTTTCGCAGCGAGCGCGCGGCGAAGCGAATGTCGCTGCCGACGCTCTCGAGCGTAGGGAAGCCCCAATGCATCCGGCTCTCCTCGGCGAGATAGGTGGCATTGCCGAGCCGGCGGCGTGCCCGGGAGCGCGCCTCGTCCGGTCTCAGCCCGGCGTGCAGGAAGTCGCGCTCGAGCATCTCACGATGGAACTGCAGCTCGTCGTGCAGGTCGCGATCCAGCCGGCCGCGGCTGGCACTCGTGCGCAGCTTCCACCAGAGCGAGCGCGCGGAGTTCCACATCAGGCCGTGCCCAACACGCGCCGAATGGCCTGGAGGGCGAGGTCGAAGTTGGAGCGCTCGACGCCGAGCTGGCGGCGACCGCTCGCCGTGATGCTGTAGAACCGCGCGCGTCGCCTGGTGGCGGTCTGCCCCCACCGGGACTTGATCCAGCCCTTCTTTTGCAGCCGCTGGAGGGCGGGATAGAGCGAGCCTTCCTCCACGTGCAGCACGTCCCGCGAGAGGCGGCCGATGTGCTGGGCAATGCCGTAGCCGTGCATGGGCGCGGCGCTCACCGTCTGGAGGATGAGCATGTCGAGTGTGCCGGGGATGAGGTCCGGTCGATGGGCCGTCATGCGCGAATCCAGAGTTTGTCTATGGATAGACTATCTATGCATATACCGCCGACGGCGCAAGATGGACGCGGCTGGCGCGACTCCCGGCTTCCGTCCGGTCGGCTTCCGGTTAGGCTTATGCTCGATGATGCCGGTTGCCTACTGGATCAGCGTGACGACCCACATCCTGGCGGCTCTGCTCTGGCTGGGCGGGATGTTCTTTCTGGGTCTCGTGGGCGCGCCCGTGTTGCGCGCCGTGGAGCCGGCCGCGCTCCGACAGCGGCTCTTTTACCAGCTCGGTGTCCGCTTTCGCGCGGTTGGCTGGCTCGCCATCGCCGTGCTCATCGCGACCGGCGTCGTCAACCTCCACTACCGGGGCCTGCTGCGCTGGGACGACGTGCTCGCCAATCCCGACTTCTGGCGCACCGCGGTGGGCCACGCGCTCGGCGCCAAGCTGGCCATCGTGGTGGCGATGCTCGTGGCGAGCGGCGTGCACGACTTCGTCCTCGGTCCTCGAGCCGGGCGGGCGAGCGTGGGCTCGGAGCAGGCGATGCGGTTACGGCGCCGCGCCGCGATCCTCGCGCGCGTCAACGTGCTGCTCGGGGTCGCGCTGGTGATCGCGGCGACACGCCTAGCGCGGGGTGGGTGACGGCGGTCGCTCGCCGGACTGGGCGCCGGGGCCGACCAGGACCAGCTGTCGTCGCTCGTCGTCGTAGGTCACCAGAAGGATCGCCCCGGGCCTGACAGTGACCGTGCTATCCAGCTCGAGCCGGCGGGGCGCAGCGCGCCGGCGTCTGCTGCGGTCGTGCGGGGTGCGGTCGTCTTCGTCGTCGTCCTTGTCGTCGTCCTCGTCCTCGTCCGCGGCATCGTGCTCGGACTCGTCCTCGTCGTCGTCCTCCTGCGCGGCGCCGACCGGCATCCGCTCGAGCAGCACGCGCACGTGATGCTGTCCCGATGCGATCGGGAACTCACGCAGCACGTACATCGGCCGGTCGCCGGCGACCCCCGATCCGGGCGCCACACCGTTGCTGACGGGCTGGCCGTCGATGTCGACACGAAGGCGATAGGGGGCGGTGCGCGCTCCGTCACAGATCGTCTCCTGCCGCATGTGCGCCGGCACCCCAGCCAGCTCCTCCGGCGTTGCGCGGCGGCATCGCTCGAGGCGCTCGCCACGTACCCGCCAGGAGAGTCGAAGCAGCGACCGCCCGGTCGGTTCCGCGACGTACGAGACGCTGCTCAGGGCGGCGATGGCCGCGAGCGCGAGAAAGGATGTGGCCAGGGCCGCCAGCGCTCGCGGCCACGTCATTGCTCCTGGTCCCCCGACGCTCCGGATGGCGTCATGACGGCATCGCACAACTGGATGAGGTCGATGGGCTCCTCCCCCGCCGCACGCTCGAGGGCGCGGACCCGCGCGCGGAATTCGGCCACGAGTGCGGCCGCGCCGCGAGACTCGCCGAAGGAGAGGCTGGCGAACGCGACCCGCCGTCGGTCGACGCGCTCCTTGAGCTCGGCCTCACGCTCGTGAAAGAGGCGTTGCTCGAGCCACACGGTCCCCTCGCGGTTCCAGCAGTTCTCGGGCGGGCACGCGAGCACGAGCACGCCGCCGGCGCCGGCGCGCACGAACAGCTCGACGACCGAGGTGTGGAGGGTACCGGCGCAGTCGGTGGGATAGACGCGTGCGCCGTCGACGCGCTCGTTCACGGCGCGCGCGGCGAGCCCGCCGGCCCCGCGGGTACACGCGATGATGATGATGTCCGCTCCGTCGGGCGCGTGTCGCTCCACGAAGGCGCGTGCTCGGGCGAGCTGATCACGTCCCGTGCGACCCGGCGGTCCGACCCCCATCGGCGCGCAGGATCCGGCACAGATGCCGCAGCTCACGCACCGCGCCGGGTCGACCCGCGCCACCAGCGTCGCGCGCCCGTCGGTGCGGGGCACCATGGTGATCGCCTGGTACGGACAGTCGAGCGTGCACTGCTCGCACCCGGTGCACAGCCGCTCGTTCACCTCCGATGCCGGGGGCCGGCGCTCCGGCGCCGGTCTCGTCAGGCGAGGCACGAGGAGCAGTGCCGCGAGGGCGACCGCCGCGCCGGCCGCCGTCCAGGGTGCCGGGATCGTGCGGGCGAGGGGCAGCCAGAATGCATAGAAGGGATCGATCGGCACGGAGCGCGGGAGCCGCAAGGGATCGGCTGCCGGCGCCATTCCGACGGGGAAGGCGACGGCGACGGCGATGAGCAGCGCCGTCCCCAACCACATCGTGCGCGGTGCGGGGAAGAGAACCGGGCGGGCCACGCGCGAGACGTGTAGCAACAACGCGATGCCCATCCCGATGGGAAGCGCGATGTGGAGGAAGAGGTTGAGGAAGAAGAAGGCGCCGGGGATCGCGCGCTCGCCGACGAAGGCGCGGCCCAGTGGCTCCGAGAAGAGCGGCAGGAGATCCACGACGCGGGCGCCTTCGACTGCCAGCAGATGCCCGAAGGTGTCCCAGATCATCACGTAGCCCGTCCAGCCGCAGACGAAGATGAGCCCGAGAAGCCCGATCCCCGACACCCAGGGCAGCGTGCGGCGACCCCAGGAGCGCCGCTGCGCGAACATGCGCACGGCGTGGACGGCGGCAGTGATGACGGCGGCGTCGGCAGCGAAGCGGTGGACACCTCTGATCCATCGTCCCAGCCACGCCTGCTCGGTGATCCGCGCGACCGAAGCGTAGGGTGACCCGACGCGGTAGAACAGCAGGAGGTAGAGACCGGTGAGGATGAGGAGCGCGAGGAGGGCGACCGTCAGCGCACCGCTGCGGTAGAGCGGATTGTAGCGGGAGCCGTAGACGCGGTCGGCGAGGCCATCGAGGTACGCCAGCACTCGGGCGGTGGTGCCCGGCGGGCGGGGCACCGGCGGAGAGGGCATGGAGCCAAGGAGTGGGTCGGGAGGTCTTCGGGCAGCCGACTCTTGCGGGTCGGCCCAATCTATCATATAATCATGATAGAATCAAGCAAAGGTCCCGCGTGCTCTCTCAAACCGCCGAATACGCGCTGCGCGCCGTGCTCCACATCGCCGAGCACGGAGCGGAGCGTCCCGTCGCCGTGGGAGACATCGCGCGCACGCTCCGCGTCCCGCGCAACTATCTCTCCAAGACCTTGCATCAGCTCGCTCGCGCGGGCGTCGTGGCCTCCACCTTCGGGCCGGGCGGCGGGTTCCAGCTCGCCGTGCCCGGCGACGAGCTCACGCTGGACCTGATCGTTGCCCCATTCGATGCCGCCGGTGAGCGCCATTGCCTGCTCGGGCGCGCCCGGTGCCGCGACAGCGAGCCGTGCCTCGCGCACGATCGATGGAAGGGGATCGCCGAGCAGATCCGCCACTTCTTCGCCAGCACCACCGTCACCGATCTCCTGCGCGGCGACGGGTCGAACATGCTTCCTCCTCTCACCGCTCGTCAGGCGGCAGCGTCCAGGCGCTGACGTCCCTCCGGGTCCCCCGGTCCGCCGGCGCGACGACGAGGCGCCGGCCGAGCAAGCTCGAGGTCACCATGCCGAGCGTCGACGATCCACCCCAGGCGGAGCGGGATGAGGGCAAAGTGCCCCTCGGCCAACGGTTGTACGACAACGTATTTCTGCTTCTCATCCTCGGTGTCGTCATCATGGCCGTGGTCTACACGGGCTGGGGACTCTGGGAGCTCATCGTCATGCCTGCCGGCTCTCTTCCCTGACCGCCCATGACAGCTGATACGCACACGGGGATCGAATCGCCGCGCGGTGTGTGGTGGAAGCCCGCGCACAAGACCGAGAAGATGTGGGTCGGCATCGCGTTCGGATGGTGCATGGTGTTGTTCGCGATGATGCCGCTCTGGCACCTCAAAGGCGGACAGAACCCGTCTGGCATTCGGCGCAAAGTCGATCCGCAGGCGTTCTACGCGCGAACCATGCAGTTCACCGCCGCGTACCGGGTGGGCGAGGATCGGGGCATCCCGATCGCCGAGCCGCCACCCGGGAGCGATGTCTACCTCACCGCGCTCAGCTTTCAGTGGACCCCCATCCTCAAGCTGCGGAAGGGTGCCGAATACACGCTGCACCTGTCGGCGCTCGATGTGAATCACGGATTCAACCTCTATCCCGTGAACGTCAACTTCCAGGTGGTGCCGGGTTACGACTATGGCCTTCGCATCACGCCAACCGAGGCCGGCGATTTCCGGATCATCTGCAACGAGTTCTGCGGCATCGGTCATCACCTCATGGTCGGACGGGTCATCGTCACCGACGAGCAAGGGCGTGAGGTAGGGCGGACCGACGGCGCACGGCTGCTGGGGGCGCGCGACGCACACCGGGAGGGAGAGCGATGACCACGTCGGCCACCGAGCGACTCGCGTACGGCCCGCCCACCGGCGTGCCGCATTTCCGGACCTGTCCAAAGACGGGCCGGCGCATCCACTTCCAGGCCGACGCGCTCATCAAGGTGAACGCGGTGTGCTCGATCCTCGCGCTGCTGGTGGGCGTGATCGCCGCGGTGGGGCTCGTACTCACGCGATGGCCGGCGGTGCATCTCCTGCCGGCCACCTGGTTCTACCGCGTGCTGACGGTGCACGGGGTGAGCATGCTGATCTTCTTCATCATCTTCTTCGAGATGGCGGTGCTGCACTTCGCCGGCGCGGTCCTGCTCAACAGCCGCGTCGCCGCGCCCAAGGTTGCGTGGACGGGGTTCGGGCTCATGGCCGCCGGTGCGCTGCTGGCCGAGGCGATGATGTGGAGCGGCCGCGCCGACGTCCTCATGACGTCCTACGTTCCGCTGCGCGCGCACCCGCTGTTCTATCTGGGGATCATCCTCTTCGCCGTCGGCGCCCTGGTGCAGACCTGCATCTTCTTCGCGACCCTCGTCGTGGCGAAGCGCGAGCGCACCTACGAAGGTTCGGTCCCGCTGGTGACCTACGGCGCGGTCACGGCCGCCATCATCGCCGTGATCACGCTGCTCCACGGGGCCGCGGTCTACGTGCCCACCTTCCTCTGGTCGGTAGGCATCATTCCGAGCATCGATCCCGAGGTGTATCGAATGCTCTGGTGGGGCCTCGGGCACTCGTCGCAGCAGATCAACGTGGCGGCGATGGTCGCCATCTGGTATCTGCTCGGCGCGCTGACCGTCGGCGCCGTGGTGCTCAACGAGAAGATCAGCCGCTCGGCGTTCGTGCTGTACGTGCTGTTCATCTCGATGGCATCGGCGCACCATCTGCTCGTCGACCCGGGGTTCAGTCCGGCGTGGAAGGTCGTGAACACCAGCTACTTCATGTACATGGCGGTGCTGGCGAGCCTGCTCCACGGCTTCACGGTGCCGGCCAGCATCGAGCTCGGGCAGCGGCTGCGCGGCTTCACCGATGGCATGTTCGGCTGGCTGCGGCGCGCACCGTGGGGTGATCCGGGCTTCAGCGCGCTCATCTTCTCGATCGTGATCTTCGGCTTCATCGGCGGCATCACCGGCGTCACCTTCGGCACCGAACAGATCAACATCATCGCCCACAACACACTGCGGGTGCCGGGTCACTTCCACGCTACCGTCGTCGCGGGCACCGCGATGGCGTTCATGGGGCTCACGTACTACCTCATCCCGCTGATCTTCCGGAAGCAGGTGGCCTTCTGGCGACTGGCGCAGTGGCAGCCGTATCTGTTCGCCGGGGGAATGGTGATCTTCACGATGGCGATGACGTTCGCCGGCACCTTCGGCGCGCCCCGCCGCCACTGGGACGTCACCTTTGCCCAAGCCCCCTTCGACGTGGAGTACCATCCCGCCGTGAACATCATGCTGGGGTTCGTCGCGCTCGGTGGCCTCACCGCGGCGTTCAGCGTGTTCAGCTACATCGTCATCACCGTGTGGTCCGTCCTGTTTGGAAAGCCCTACAATCCTGGAGAGGAAGTCCATGCCGAAGTACGGAGTCCCGTCGGGCCTGGTGACACCGCCCCGGCACGCGCCTGACGTCGACGAACGGAACGCCGCGCTGCACGGCCCAGACCGCGGAATCCTGGGGGTGACACCGGGAACGGTGATCCTGGTCTTCGTCTTCCTGGCGGCGTTCATGCTGTACTACTTCACCAACTGGAAGCTGCTCTCCTTCGTGTGGCGCATCGGCTGAGCGGCCGATGACCAGATCAGGCGCGCTCGCGCTGGTGACGCTGGGGGTTATTCTCGCCGTCAGTGCAGCGTGGTGGGCGCTGGCGCTGTGGCCGCCGAGCGCCGATGCGCCGCTCTGGCTGTCACGCACGCGCGCGGTGTGCTTTGGCGTCACCGCGACCGGCTTACCGGACGTGCGGGGATGGCTCGTCCTGGTCGGGGAGCCCATCGGCATGGTGGGCTTTCTCTTCGTCGTGTGGGGATCGGCTGTTCGCGATGGGTTGGCCGGCCTCTGGCGGCGCGTCGCGGGACGCCTGACGCTGGTCGCGGTGAGCGGTGCACTCATCGCGGGCCTCGGCGCAGCGGCACTCCGCGTGACCTCGGCGAGCGGGGCAACCGCAGTCCGCGACACCCAGGGGGAGCGCACCGCGTGGCTGCTGGAGCGCATCGATCGCGAGCCACCTCCGTTATCGCTCGTCGATCAGCGGGGTGATACGATCCGCCTCGAGCACTTTCGTGGACGTCCGATCGTCGTGGCCTTTGCCTTCGGCCACTGCACGACCGTGTGCCCGCTCGTTGTGCGCGACGCGGCCAGGGCAGTCGAGCGGAGCCGCGCACGCGACGCGGCGCTCCTCGTGGTGACGCTCGACCCATGGCGCGATACTCCCGATCGGCTGGCGCACATCGCCGATTCGTGGACGCTTCCGCACTCGGCTCGTGTCCTGGGAGGACGTGTCGATGCGGTGGAGCGGACGCTCGATCTCTGGAACGTGCCGCGGCGCCGCGATCCGCACACCGGCGACATCGTGCACAGCGGTGCCGTCTATCTCATAGACCGCGCCGGCCGGCTCGCCTTCGTTGTCGCTGCCGACGCCGATCGCCTCGCCGAGCTCATCGCCAACCTCTGAGCAACGTTCCGTTGGTCGCCGCGCATCGGGGCGAGTGAGAATCGTTAGGCCGCCTTCCCGGGCAATCGCGGCTCGGGGGCGACGAGGCCGACATCGTGGGCGAGGGTACTACCGGCCGACGTTCTGAAGCATATCGCCGATGATGTATGCAACCACTGCCGCCAGCCCGCCGACGAGCAGCATTTCTACTCCGCTGCGCACCGGGTTGAGGCGCGTGACCAGGACCTTGGCCGCCCCAAGGCCGAACAGGGCAAGGCCGGAGAGCAGCACCGACACACGGAACGCCTGGTCGGTCGGGATTGGCCGAACGAGGCCGATCAGGTAGACCACGAGCGGCAGCGACCCGGCGAGGACGAACGAGGTGAACGTCGTGACCGCGTTGCGCATCGGGTTGACGTCGTCCTTCATCATGCCGAGCTCATTGATCATCATCGCGCGCACCCAACGAGGCTTCTCCCGAGTCTGGACGGCGACCATCTCGTCGGCCTCCGTCTCACTGTAGCCGTTCCGCTGGTAGAGGGCTCTGAGTGCCGCGCGTCGTCCCTCCGGAGATCGCTCGATCTCCCATGCCTGACGCCGCGCCTCGCGATCGTAGTACTCGCGCTCGCTCTTCGTGGAAAGGTAGTCGCCCGTCGCCATCGAGAATCCATCGGCGATCAGGTTCCCGATACCGAGGATCACGATGATGTGCGCACCGAGGTTGGCGCCGGCGACGCCGCTGACGACGGCAAAGGTGGTGACGATCCCGTCCAGCCCGCCGTACACCATGCTACCGATATAGGGACCGAACCACGACATGAGACCGGCATCGCGGTCGTGTTCGGGCATCGGCACACGCCCGTCACCGATCACAGCCCTCGTCGCCGCGTGTTGGCGGATGCGCGCTCGGCGCTCGGCCCACAGGCGACGGAACAGACTCGGCATTGGCTCGACCTCCAGGAAATCGCTTCCGACAGAGCTTGGGTTCGCACAACCACCGTCGCGACGAACGCGGTTGTCGCACCCCGTCGATGTGGAGTATCTTGGCGACACGGTGAGGCTCGTGCGAACCCACCGCCGGTGCAAGCCCTGCTCAGACCCAACCTGGCGACGGCCGGGGCGGGGAATCGCACCCCCGCGCATGACCGCCTTCCTGCGGGCCTGCATGGATGCCAGCGTTTCCGAAGGGCCTCGCGTATAGACACAGAACTGGCAGCCGCGCCACGCGTCCACGTGCCTACGCGCCACGCATCACGCGCCTACGCGCCTACGCGCCACGCGCAATGAAGAGGAGCCTTCCGCATGCACCACCTGTTCTGTGCGGGTACACGACCTCCCATCACCACGACCCTTACCGTCCTGGCGGCCACGCTCGCGGCGACCTCGACCCTCCGGGCCCAGATCGGCAGGGAGGGTGTCGAGCGCGCCGCGCCGGCGACGTACGCGATCACCAACGCACGCATCGTCACGGCTGCGCCTAACGGCGCACCGGTGATCGAGGGCGGTACGGTCGTGATCCGCGACGGCATCATCCGGGCGGTCGGACCGGGCTCGCGCACCGCGGTGCCGGCGGACGCGCGGGTGATCGACGGCGGCGGCCTCTCGGTCTACCCGGGCTTCATCGATGCGTACTCGCACGTCGGCATTCCGGCTGCGCGGCGCGAGCAGGGTGGTGGTGCGCCGGGAGGCGGTGGTGGTGGAGCGGCCCTGGCATCGGCGCGGGGAGCGCAGGAAACCGCAGCTCCGAACTCGCGCTATCCCGCCGGACTTCAGCCGGAGCTCCTCGCCGCCGATCTGCTGCGCATGGATGAGCGGTCGCTCGAGAACGAGCGCGGCGCCGGTTTCACCACCGCGCTCGCCGTCCCCCGCGAGGGGGTGTTCCTCGGACGGTCGGCGCTGCTCAACCTGACCGGCGGCGATGTGCAGGACGCCCTGGTGCGCCCACCCGTCGCTCTGCACGTCGGCTTCACGCCACTCCGTGGCGGCGTGTATCCGGGATCGCTCATGGGCGTCTTCGCGGCGCTCCGGCAGATGCTCCTCGATGCGCAGCGCTACGCACAGCTCGAGGAAGCGTACGAGCGATCGCCGCGCGGGGCGCGACGCCCGGAGCACGATGAATCGCTGGAGGCGCTCCTTCCGGCGCTGCGCCGCGAGATGCCGGTGGTGATGCTCGCTTCCACGCAGCGGGAGATCGAGCGGGCGCTCGACCTGGGGAAGGAGTTCGGGCTGCGCGTGGTGATCGCCGGCGGGAACGAGGCCTACAGGGTGGCCGATCGCCTGGCGGCGGAGCGCGTGCCGGTGATCGTGACGCTGAATTTCCCACGCAAGCCGGCCGGCGGACCGGAGAGCCAGGAGCCGGAGCCACTGCGCGTGCTGCGCGAGCGGGTGGAGACCCCGCGCAATCCCGGCCGGCTGGCACAGGCTGGGGTGCGCTTCAGCTTCGCTACCGTGGGCATGAACGATCTCTCCGACGTCTCGTCGAACCTCCGCACGGCGGTGGAGCATGGTCTGACGAAGGATCGTGCCGTGCGCGCGCTCACACTCGACGCCGCCGAGCTGCTGGGCGTGTCCGATCGGCTGGGATCGGTGGAGGCGGGCAAGATCGCCAACCTCACCGTGGTGCGCGGCGACATCTTCGAGGCGAGCGCCCGCGTCACGCAGGTATTCGTGGACGGGCGACCCATCGAGGTGCGGCAACCGACGCCGGGCGCTGCCACGGGCGCGAATGGCCAGTGGAACGTGACCGTCACCCTCGAGGGCCGCGAGCGGGCGATCACGCTGCGCCTCACGCAGGAAGGCGATCGCCTGCGCGGCGAGATCCAGGGAGCGCTGGGCACGTCGCAGATCTCGAACGGCTCGATCGGTGACTCGGGGGAGGTGCGCTTCACCGTCCCGCTCACGCTCGCGACCACGACGGAAGAGGCGGTGTTCGAGGGGACGATCACGGGCAGCTCGATGCGCGGCACGATCAGCATCGTCGGCCAGCAGCCGGGCACGTTCGTCGGGACGCGCCCCGCGGGAGAACCCCGCGGCGGCGCGCGCAATCCATGAGCATCAACGCGTTCACAGCATGCCCTGACACGACCTCCATTCGTATTGGAGGAGGGAGACGAATGAGGCGAATTTTGCTCGTCGCCGCGCTGTCGCTCGTTGCCGCCGATGCGGCGGCTCAGCGCGGGAATGGCGCGACCGCCGGCGCGGCGCAGGCACGTAGCGCGCCCGCGGTGACGCTCATCAGGAACGCGACGGTGCTGACCGTCACGAAAGGCACGCTCCAGAACACCGACATCCTGGTCGAGAACGGAAAGATCGCGCGCATCGGGCAGGGGATCACGCCGCCCAGAGGAGCGCAGGTGATGGACGCGACCGGCAAGTACGTCATGCCGGGGATCATCGATGCGCACTCGCACATGATGGCCGACGCGATCAACGAGAGCACGCTCTCGGTGACCTCGATGGCGCGCATCCTGGATGTGCTCGATCCGACGGAGGTCAACGTCTATCGCGCGCTGGCCGGCGGGGTGACCACGATCAACATCCTGCACGGCTCGGCCAACACGATCGGCGGGCAGTCCGCGACGGTGAAGCTCAAGTACGGCCGTCCGGCGGGCGAGATGATATTCCCCGGAGCACCTCCGGGGATCAAGTTCGCGCTGGGCGAGAACGTCACGCGCAAGAACCGGCCGGTGATGCCGGGACAGACGCGGCGCTACCCGTCGACGCGCATGGGGCAGGAAGAGGTACTGCGCGACGCGTTCACCCGCGCGCAGGACTACAAGCGCGCCTGGGACGAGTACCGCGCGCGCGGCGACCGCAACGCGCCACCGCCGCGGCGCGACCTGGAGCTGGAGCCGCTGGTCGAGGTGCTGGAAGGGAAGCGGCTCGTGCACGCGCACTCGTATCGCGCCGACGAGATCCACATGCTGCTTCAGGTCGCGCAGGAGTTCGGCTTCACGGTGAAGACGCTCCAGCACGTCCTGGAGGGCTACAAGGTGGCGCCGGAGATCGCCAAGCATGGCGCCGGTGCCTCGAGCTTCGCCGACTCGTGGTCATACAAGATCGAGGCGTACGACGCGATCCCCTACAACAACGCCATCATGACGCGCGCGGGCGTGATCACCACGATCAACTCCGACTCCGACGAGCGCATCCGGCGGCTGAACATCGATGCCGCGAAGCTGATGCGCTACGGTGATCTGTCGGAGGAGGAGGCGCTCAAGACGATCACCTACAACGCCGCGTGGCAGCTGGGGGTGCAGGACCGCGTGGGCTCCATCGAGGTGGGGAAGGATGCCGATCTGGCGATCTGGAATGCGCACCCGCTCAGCGTGTACGCGAACGTCCAGGCGACGATGATCGACGGCGAGATCTTCTTCGACCGGGATCGCGATCTCGCGGCGCGCGAGGCGCGCGCGCGTGAGCGCAAGGAGCTGGAGGCGATGGCACCCAACCGGCCGGAGCAGCGCCCGCGCCGTGAGCGCCAGCCGCTGGTGCCCGAGCAGACGAACGCGAAGGGAGGGACGAGCCAATGACACGCGTGCTCGTGGTGGCGGTGCTCGCTCTCGGCACGATTCCGGCTCACGCGCAGCTGGGATCGTACAACCCCATGCCCGGGCCGCGCGGCACGTACGCGATCGCCAACGCGCGTATCGTCCCCGTCACCGGCCCGGAGATCGCGCGCGGCACGGTCGTGATCGGGCCCGATGGAAAGATTCAGGCCGTGGGCGCCGGCGTCACGGTACCGCAGGGCGCGACGGTCATCGATGCGGCAGGACTCGTCGTCTATCCGGGAATGATGGACGCCGGCACGTCGATGGGTCTCGCCGAGATCCCGCAGGGCGCCAACGCGACCGTGGACATCGCCGAGGTGGGGAGCTTCAACCCCAACGCACAGGCGGTGTGGGGGATCAACCCGCACAGCGCACACGTGGGCGTCACCCGTGTGGTCGGGGTCACGCACGTACTCTCGAGCCCCACCGGCGGGCTCGTCTCCGGACAGTCGGCGCTGATCAACCTCGCCGGCTTCACGGTGCCGGAGATGACGGTGATCGCGCGCGCCGCGCTGGCGATCAATCTGCCGCGCGAAGGGTTCCGCGGTGGCGGCGGTGGAGGCTTCTTCCAGCAGCAAGAGCAGGATACCGCCGACGCGCGGCGCACGCGCGAGCGCCAGATGGACTCGCTGCGCGCGATCCTGCGCGACGCCGAAGCGTACGGCAAGGCGATCGATGCCTACGAGAGAGATCGCAGTCTCCCACGCCCGACGCGGGACGTCGTCCTCGCGGCCCTGGTTCCGGCGGTGCGCGGCCAGATGCCGGTGCTCTTCCGCGCCGAGCGCGCAGCGGAGATTCGCGCGGCGATCGACTTCGCGAGGGAGATGAAGCTCAAGCCGATCATCCTTGGCGGCCGGGACGCGTGGCAGGTGACCGATCTGCTGGCGCAGCATCAGGTGCCGGTGATTCTCACCGGCGTGATGTCGTTGCCGGCACGGGAGGACGATCCCTACGACGCCAACTACTCGGCGCCGGCCAACCTGGCGCAGGCGGGCGTGGCGTTCGCGATCGCATCCGGCGACGAGGGGGCCGAAGTACGCAATCTCCCCTACATCGCGGGGATGGCGGCGGCCTTCGGTCTGCCGAAGGACAAGGCGCTGGAGGCGGTGACGGTCGCGCCGGCTCGCATCCTCGGTGTGAGCGATCGCTTCGGCTCGATCGAGCCGGGCAAGGTGGCGAATCTCGTGGTGACCGACGGCGACCTGCTGGAGGCGCGCACGAAGACGCGGCACCTCTTCATCGATGGGCGCCCGGTGCCCCTCGACACGAAGCACACCGAGCTCAACGACGTGTTCAGCGGGCGGCGGTAACGTCGATCAGGCGGGCACGCGCGCCAGGACCTCCAGCACCTCGCTGGCGCTGCGGGGTCGCGCATCGCGATCGCTCGCGATCATACGCATCACCAGACGCGAGAGCTCTTCCGGGACCTGCGGGTTGAGCTCGTGCGGTGGGACGGCGGGAGGACCGAGCAGCTTGCCGACGATGGCCGCCGGTGAGCGGGCCTCCACCGGACGGCGACCCGTGAGGCACTCGTACAGCACGACGCCGGCGGCGAAGATGTCGGCTCGTGCGTCGACGTCGTCATCGAGCAGCTGCTCGGGCGCCATGTAGGCGGGCGTTCCCACCACCATGCCGGTCATGGTGAGGCCGGCGCTGCGCTTCACGAGCCGCGCCACGCCGAAGTCCATCACCTTCACCACGCCGTCGGGCTGCACCATGAGATTGGGCGGCTTGATGTCGCGGTGGATGATCCCCTGCTCGTGCGCCACCTCGAGCGCGCGGCTGAGCTGCTTCGCGACACCCAATGCCGCCGGCACCGGCACAGCTCCCACGCGCGCCACGATATCGCCGAGCGAGGTGCCGGCGATGAACTCCATGGTGATGAAGTGTATGCCCTCGGCCTCGCCGAAATCGTGGATGCGGACGACGTTGCGATGCGAGATGCGGCGGGCGAGCCGGATCTCGCTCTTGAGCCGCTCCAGCGCGCGCTCCTCCAGCAGCGCATCGGGACGGAGCGTCTTGATGGCAATCGTCTCGTTGAGCTCGGTGTCGACGGCCTTGTAGACCACCCCGGCACCGCCCACCCCGAGTACGTCGGTGATGCGGTAGCGGTTGGCCAGCGTTCGGCCGGGCGTCAGCGCCGCGTGCGTCTCGGTGATCTCGTCGAGGATGTCTCGAAAGGAGGGATCGCCGCCGGGATCGCCGAGCGGCGCGATGCTGTGCGCCACGTTCAGCACGTCGGCCAGCGATTGTTTCTCCTGAAGATCGCTCACCATCGACCGCATCGCCTCGGCGAGCGTTCCGATCTCGTCGCTGCTGTGCACGTCCACGGACACCGAGTAGTCGCCTTCGGCCACGCGGCGCGTGGCGGCGGCGAGCTCGAGCAGTGGTCGCGTGATGCGACGCGCCACCACCGCCGACAGACCGAAGGCGAGCGCCATGCCGAGCAGTCCGGCGAACGCCACGCGCCGGCGCAGCGTGGTGAAGGGCGCCATCTCCAGCTCGCGGGCGCGCAGCGCGACGAATCCGCCCAGGATCTCGCCGCCGGCCGAGCGCAGCGCACGTCCCTGACCCACAAAGTGCGCGTCGCCGACGGTCAGCTCGGCGTGATTGACCGTGGCGGTGTCGCCGGCGGCATTCAGGGCATCGCGGTCCCGCGCCGCGAACTCGCGCAGGAAGCCGGTGAGCTCGGCGCTGGGCGGCAGCGTGGACGCGGCGACGCGGGGCGCGCCGGCGGTGTCGACGACGTAGAAGATGATCTCGCTCGCCGTCGCTTCCTTGACCGAGTGCGCGAGCGTCGAGTCGATGACCTGGGCGGCCATGAGCACGCCGATCACCGGCTGCGCGCTGTAGATCGGCACCGCGACCGCCTGGAAGAGCAGCGAGTCACCGGCGACGCCGCTCCCGGTCATCACCTCACCGCCGAGCGCGCCGGCGATGAGCGCCGATCCGGCGAGCTGGGCCGGTGGTGCCGTGGGCTCATCGCTCTTGGCGAGGCGCACGCCCTGGGCGTCGACGATCTGCACCCAGCTCGCGCCCGTGCGGAGCACCGCTTCGTTGGCCTGGTCGAACATGTCTGACGGCTGCTGGGCGAGCACCAGGTCGCGGAAGGCCGGAGCCTGCGCGAAGACGAGCGCGCCGCTGGCGAGACTGCGCTCACGTCCATCGAGGAGCGCGGTGACGAGCTGTCGCGTCTGGATGAGTCCGCGGCTGACGGCCGCGTCCGCTGTCCGCTGGGCGAGCAGCGTGAGCAGCAACAGTGTGCCGGCGAGGACGAGCGCGATGACGGCGGCGGTGGCGAGGAAGAGCTTCCAGATGAGCGCGTGGCCGCCGTGCGGCCGCAGCGACTCACGCC
>DATFFQ010000074.1:0-4474 GCA_035249955.1 Gemmatimonadaceae bacterium | reverse complement strand
TGCTGAGCGGACTTGCTAACAATCCGGTGCAGGAAGCCGTCTCCACGCAAACGCCCGTGATCGCAGTAGAATTGGGTGAGACGAAATCGCTCTATGGGCGATTTCCGAACGTGCACTTCGTCGATTACGCGAACGGCGGGTGCGGAGCGATCGAAGCGGCCCACCGGGGAGCACTGGTCGGCGACACGGCGGAGAAGATGGTCGAGATCCTCAACGACTTTGCGCGCTTCGACAGTGCGAAGGCGCCCCCTCCAACCGATCTGTACGGCTGGGACCGACGGCTTCGGGATGAGCTCGAGCTATACGAGAGTCTGTTCGACCGAGCGCCACGCCAGGAGCAAGCGTTGCACGAAGGCTCGGTCATCACGCACCTAACGGAGACCTGATCGTTCCACATGCGAAATCTCATCACTGGCGGCGCCGGTTTCATCGGAAGTCATTTGGCCGAGCATCTCCTCGCCAAGGGAGAAGAGGTCGTGGTCTGGGACGATCTCTCCACTGGTCGAATGAACAATCTCAAGGCGTGCCTCGGCAAGCCAGGGTTCAGCTACGTGCTCAGCGACTTCACGCGCGATGCCACGTTCCTCCGGACCGTCGAGAGCGCGGATACGATCTACCACCTCGCGGCGGCGGTGGGCGTACAGCTGATCGTCAACGATCCGGTCCGAACGATCGAGACGAACATTCGCGGCGCCGAGGTGGCACTGAACGCCGCCGCGCGCTTCGGCAAGCGAATCTTCGTGGCATCGACGTCGGAGGTGTACGGGAAGGGCACCAAGCTCCCCTTCGCCGAGGACGACGACGTCCTGTACGGCCCCACCACCAAGCGTCGCTGGAACTACGCGATTTCGAAGGCGGTGGACGAGTTCCTCCTGCTCGCCTACCACGAGTCGCACGCGTTGCCCGGCGTGGTGGCGCGACTCTTCAACACCGTGGGTCCCCGTCAAGTCCCGTTTTACGGAATGGTCATCCCCCGCTTCATTCAGCAGGCGCGCACCGGCGCGCCGATGACCGTGTACGGCGACGGCACGCAGCAGCGCTGCTTCGCGCACGTGTTGGACATCGTGCCGGCCATCCACAAGCTGCTGCACACCGGCGATGCCATCGGTCAGGTGGTGAACCTCGGATCGGACCAGGAGTGCAGCATCATCGAGCTCGCCGAGCGCATCCGCGAGCGCCTGGAATCGAGCTCGGAGATTCACTACATCCCGTACGACATCGCCTACCGTCCCGGCTTCGAGGACATGGAGCGGCGCGTTCCCGATCTGTCCAAGGCGCGCCGGCTGATCGGATTCAAGCCGACACGCTCGCTCGACGACGTGATCGACGACATTCTCGCTGACGAGGCGCGCTCGCCGGGCGCGATAGCTGCTCGCGCCACCTGACATGAAGGTCATGACCGTTGTCGGGGCCCGGCCGCAGTTCATCAAGACGGCGGTCCTCTCGCGCGAGCTCGCGCGCATCGGCGTGGAGGAATCGCTGGTGCACACCGGCCAGCACTACGACGACGCCATGAGCGAGGTCTTCTTCCGCGAGTTGGCGATCCAGCCTCCGGCGCACAACCTCGGCATCGGCTCCGGGACGCACGGCGAGCAAACCGGACGCATGCTCGAAGCGCTCGAGCGCGTGATGCTCGACGAGCGCCCAGAGCGCGTGCTCGTGTACGGTGACACCAACTCGACCGTGGCGGCCGCGCTCTGCGCCGCCAAGCTGGCGGTGCCCGTCGATCACATCGAGGCCGGTGTCCGATCGTTCGACCACGACATGCCGGAGGAGATCAATCGGATCATCACCGATCAGCTGGCCGATCAGCTCTACTGCCCGACGGCCACGGCCGTGTCGAACCTGGCGCGCGAAGGCGTCTGCGACGGCGTGCACCACGCCGGCGACGTGATGCTCGACCTGGCGATCGACTGCCGGACGTCGGCGCTCGCGCTCTCGCTCCCCGGCGGGCTGCGCGAGGGAGAGTACTTCGTCGCCACGGTGCACAGACCGTCGAACACGGAGGACGCCGACCGGCTGGCGGCGCTGCTGCGCGCGCTCGATGAGGTGGCGAGCACCGTGTCGCCGGTGGTTCTGCCCGCGCACCCACGCCTGGCGCGCCGGATCGCGTCGCATCGCTCCCTCGGCGGCGCGGTCCGCGTGATCGAGCCCGTCGGATACCTCGAGATGCAGGGTCTCATCCTCCGTGCGCGGGGAGTCATCACCGACTCCGGGGGCGTGCAGAAAGAGGCGGCATTCCATGGCGTGCGCTGCATCACGCTGCGCGACTCCACCGAGTGGCCGGAGACCGTCTCCTGCGAGCTGAACGTGCTGCTGGGAGATGACCTGGCGTCCCTGGCCGAACAGGCGCGCGAGTGCGGCGGGCGTTCGGATCCTCCGGCGCAGCTCCTTCGCGAATTCGGCGGGGGCACCGCCGCCGCACGAATCGCCGGGCTGATCGTGGACCGTGGCGGCGCCCGGAGACGATGGCGCCGGCGCTAGGCAGGTAGCACGGCATCATGTGCGGCATCCTCGGTGTGGTGCGTCGTGGTCGCCCGATCGAGCGCGAGCTACTGGTGCGCGCGCGCGATCTGCTGCGCCATCGTGGGCCCGACGCCGCCGGCGCGTGGGACGGCGTCGCGGCCGACGGCATCACGCACGTCACCTTCGGGCACCGGCGACTCAGCATCCTCGACCTGAGCGAGCGCGGCGCGCAGCCGCTCTACCTCGACCACGATGGTCGCGCGGGTGTCGCCACCGAATGGGACGAGCGCCAGCCGGCGCTGCTGCTGGTGTACAACGGCGAGATCTACAACTACATCGAGCTGCGCGATGAGCTGAAGCACCTCGGCCAGCAGTTCTGGTCGGCGTGCGACACCGAGGTCCTCCTGCGCGCGTACGCCGTCTGGGGCCCCGACTGCCTGGCGCGGCTGAACGGGATGTTCGCCTTTGCCATCTGGGATCAGCGCCGGGGCGAGCTCTTCTGCGCGCGTGACCGCTTCGGCGAGAAGCCGCTGTACTTCGTTTGGGACGCGGACGCCGAGGTCTTTGGATTCGCCTCCGAGGTGAAGGCACTGGTCGGAGCGGGGCTGGCCGATGCCTCGCTCGATGAGCGCGCGCTCTACAGATACCTCCGCTTCGGCGAGCAGGCGGGAGTGTCGCAGACGATCTGGCGCGGCGTGCGGCGTCTGCCGCCGGCCCACGCCCTCACTCTGCGCGTGGAACCGTCGGGGTCACTCACGCTGCGGGAGCGCGCCTACTGGGAGCCGCCCTCGCGCCAGGATCTGACGATGAGCGCGGACCAGGCGGCCGAGGAGTTTGGAGCGCTCTTTCGCGACAGCGTGCGCCTGCGTCTGCGGTCCGACGTGCCGATCGGCACGAGCCTGTCAGGCGGCCTCGATTCCTCCAGCGTGCTGTGCACCGTCCGCTCGCTCGGCGCGCTCGCGGGGCAGAAGGCGTTCACCGCACGGATGACCGGAGAGCCGTTCGACGAAGGGCACTACGTCGATCGACTGCTGGCCGAGGTGGGCATCCCAGGATTTGGTGTCGAGCCCACGGCGTCAGGCTTTTTGGCCGAGCTCGACCGGCTCTGCTATCACCAGGAGGAGCCGTATCCCACCACCAGCGTCTTCGCGTCCTACCTCGTTCACCAGCTCGCACGTTCCCACGGCGTGACGGTGATGCTCGATGGCCAGGGCGCGGACGAGTTCCTGGCCGGGTACGCCTCGTATCCGACGCTGGTGCTGGTGGACGCGGCCCGCCGCGGGGACGTGGCACGATGGTGGAGCGAGCGTCGGGCGTTGCGCGCGCGGACGGGTGCCGACCCGGTGCCACCGGCGGCGCTGCTTCACCACTGGCTTTCGGCGCGAGCCGACGGCCCGTGGGCGCTGGTCGTGGACCACCCCAGCTCGGACATTCCGCTGGCGCCGGACTTCGCGGCGCAGTTCCGTGAGGAGCGGCCGCGCGAGGTCGCGGTCGAAGGTGATGCGCTGCGCGCGCGGCTGCGCGCCGACCTGATGCAGGGCCACCTTCAGGAGCTGCTTCGCTACGCGGACCGCAACTCCATGGCGCACTCGGTCGAGGTGCGACTGCCTTTTCTGGATCACCGACTGGTCGAGCTCACCTTCCGGCTGCCCACCCGACAGGTGCTGAGCGGCGCCGAATCGAAGCGCATTCTCAGGCGCGCGATGCGCGGCGTCGTTCCGGACTTCATTCTGCGGCGCACCGACAAGGTCGGTTTCGAGACGCCGTGGAGCCGGTGGTGGCAGGGCCCGCAGCGCGACGAGCTCCGGGCGCGCTCGGAGGGGGCGGTCGGCGATCTGCACGAATACCTGGCCCCGGTGACTGGCGGCGACCCGTCAACCACGACCTTCAGCGCCATCGCGCTGGCATCGGCGCGGCATCAGCTGCGCGCGCTGCGACCGCACTCGGCCGCCTTCGCTCTCCGGTGAACGAGACGACGCGTCCGGGCGGTCGATGACCAGCGTCGCGA
>DATFFQ010000073.1:0-11202 GCA_035249955.1 Gemmatimonadaceae bacterium | reverse complement strand
GCCTGCGCGCGATCGGGGACGGCCACGGACTGTGCGCGGACCTGCGTCGCAGCGCTCGAGACGAGCGCAATCATCCATATGGAGATGCGTGCTCTCTGTGTCATGCGAGTGCTACCTCACGCGTGAGTTGCTCGTTCGTGGTCGGCCTCTGAACCGGCATCTCGTCGGTCGCCACCACTGGCTTGTGCTCGGCCGCGATGAGCGAGTAGAACACCGGGACGACGACGAGCGTGAACAGCGTGCCCAGCGTCATGCCGGTGACGAGCACCGTGCCGATGCTGTTGCGCGCCTCGGAGCCGGGCCCGGACACGAACACGAGCGGCAGGTGGCCGAATACCGTGGCCACCGACGTCATGAGCACCGGCCGGAGGCGGGTGAGTGACGCCTCACGCAGCGCATCGAGCTTCGCCAGCCCGCGCTGCTGCAGCGTGTTGGCGAACTGCACGATGAGAATCCCGTTCTTGGCGATGAGCCCGACCAGGGTGATGAGCCCCACCTGCGAGTAGATGTTGAGTGTCGTGAGATCGAGGAAGCTGAAGATGAGCGCTCCGGAGATCGCCAACGGCACCGATCCGAGCAGCACGATCAGCGGATCGCGGAAGCTCTGGAACTGCGCGGCGAGCACGAGATAGATCAGCACCACCGCGAACAGGAGCGTCACGGTGAGCGCCGAGCCCTCGCGCCGGATCTGGCGCGACTCCCCGGCGTGGTCGATGATCACGCGCCCGCCTCCGGCCTGCAGTGCTGCCTCTTCGAGCACGCGCAATCCTTCTTCCTTGGTGACACCAGGATTCACGCCGGCGAACACGCGCACCGCGTTGCGCTGCTGGAACCGGTTCAGCGTGCGCGGCGCCGTGCTCGACTCGATGCGCGTGAACGTCGACACCGGCACCAGCTCACCACTCGGCGTCTTGATCTTGAGGTCGAGCAGCGGATCGACGGTCGCGCGGTCGGCGTCGCCGATCTGCGGAATCACCTTGTAGCTGCGATCGAAGAAGTTGAAGCGGTTCACGTACGCGCCGCCGAGCAGGGTGCCGAGCTCCTGACCCACGGAGGCGAGATCGAGCCCGAGATCGGCGACCATCTCGCGGTCGATCACGACCCGCGCCTCCGGCTGGTCGATCTTGAGGTCGGTGTCGACGTACAGGAACTTGCCGCTCTGCCAGCCGGCGCCGACGACGGCACCCACCGTTTCGAGCATCTGCTCCGGTGGCGCGTCGCTCTGGAGCACGAGCTCCACATCGTACTGGCCCGGCGTCGGCAGCGGCGGATCGAGGCGTGGGAAGACGCGCAGCCCGGGTATCTGCGATACCGCGCCGTACACCTGGCCGTACATCTCCTGCGTGGAGCGCTCGCGCTCCCTCCAGTCCTTGGCCACGAGTCCGCCAAAGGCGCCCCACGAGGCGGTGAGCGACCACATGAACTTCGCTTCCTCGAAGGAGGTGATCGCGTCCACCACCTGCAGCGATGCGCGGTCGGTTGCCGCGAGCGATGCGTCGGGGGATGCTTCCATGAAGAGGCTGATGTGACTCTGGTCTTCCACCGGAGCCAGCTCGCGCTTGGAGAACGTGTACAGCGGCCAGGCCGCCAGCATCACCAGCACTGCCGCGCCCACCACCGTCCACCGAATCTCCAGGGCGCCGTCCAGCACACGCGCGTACCATCCGCGCACGCGATCGAACAGCCCGTTGACGAACCTCGTGAGCCGACCTTCCTGCCCGTGCTCGTGGACGAACCGTGAGCTCATGACCGGCGACAGCGTGACGGCGACGATGCCTGACAAGACGACGGCCGCCGCGAGCGTGATCGCGAACTCGAGGAAGAGCGAGCCGGTGAGACCACCCTGAAAGCCGATCGGCGTGTAGACCGCGGCAAGGGTGATCGTCATCGCGATGACCGGGCCGACCAGCTCCCGGGCACCGATGAGCGCTGCCTGTCTCCGCGATTTTCCCTCGCGAACGTGGCGCTCCACGTTCTCCACCACGACGATCGCGTCGTCGACCACGAGTCCCACCGACAGCACGATCGCCAGGATCGTCAGCAGGTTGAGGCTGAACCCGAGCGCGTACATCACGATCGCCGCTCCGATCAGCGAGATGGGCATCGCCACCAGGGGTACCAGCGCCGTCCGCACCGATCCCATGAACAGGAAGACGATGAGGCCGACGATGAGGATCGTCTCGGTGAGCGTCTTGGTGATCTCCTTGAGCGCATCCTCCATGAACACGGTCGCGTCGTACGCGAGCTGCATGTCGATGTCGGGCGGGAGCGTCGGACGAATGCGCTCCATCTCCGCGCGCAACCGGTGCGCCACGTCGATCTCGTTGGTGCCAATGAGCGGCCACACGCCCAGGTAGACTGCCTCCTTCTCGCTGAACTTGGCGACCATGTTGGCTTCTTCGGCGCCGAGCTCGACGCGCGCCACGTCGCTCAGGCGTACGGTGGCACCGTCGCGATTGGCGACGATCAGGTCGTTGAACTCCTTCACCGACCGCAGGTCGGTGTTCGCCAGCAGGTTGACCTGGACCAGATTGCCTTTCGTCTGTCCCACCGCCGCGAGGTAGTTGTTGCGGCGCAGCGCATCGTGGACGTCACCCGGCGACAGGTTGAGCGCCGCGAGACGATCGGGATCGATCCACACGCGCATCGCGATCTGACGCGCGCCCTCGAAGCTCACCTTCTGGACCCCAGGAAGCGTGGAGAGCTGCGGTTGGAGGGTGCGGGCGAGCCAATCGGTGATCGCCGGCACGTCCCGCTGGCTGGACGAGAAGCTGAGGTAGAAGGACGCGTACGGCCGGTCGGCACGCTGCACGTCGACCACCGGCGGCTCCGCTTCCCCCGGCAGCTCCGAGCGAACCTGCTGCAGCCGCGCCGTCACCTCGGCCAGCGCCGCCGTGCTGTTGTGGTTCAGCTTGAGACGCACCGTCACGGTGCTGACGCCGGGGCGGCTCGTGGACTCGATGTAGTCCACGCCGCTGATCGCCGAGACCGCGCGCTCGATGGGCGTGGTGAGAAAACCGCGGACCGTCTCGGCGCTGGCTCCATAGTAGACGGTGGTGATCACCACCGAGGAGCTCTCGATCTGCGGGTACTGTTGCACCGGCAGTGTCGTCAGCGCGCGCCAACCCACCAGCACGATCACGAGGTTGACGACGATGGCGAGGACCGGATGCTTGATGAAGGTATCGGTAAAGGACCGCATGGGGATGTCTCCGTCAGCGCGCGTCAGCGCTCTTGTCGGTGACGACGGCGGCCGGGTTGCCGGCGAGCGCGACGAGCACGCCCTCGCGCAGCTTGAACGATCCCGAGACGGCCACCTGTTCACCGGCGGTGAGTCCGTCGAGGATCACCACCTCGTCGCCCAGAATCGGACCGCTTCGTACCTGCCTGACGTGAGCGCGAGTCTTCCCGGAACTATCCGCATCGAGCACGAAGACGTGATCGCCGCCCGGTCCTTTGCGCAGCGCGCTCACCGGGACGGCGACCGCGTGCACCGTCGGTCCCACGGGAACTTCGACGCGAACGGAAGCGCCGGGAGGTGGCGCCCTGTCGGCGTCTTCGATCCGCGCGCGCACCATCGCGTTCCTGGTGGTGGGATCGACGCGGGCGTCCAGCGCGACAATGGTCGCCGGGAGTGGCGCGGTAGCGCCGGTGGTCATGACGTGCACGCGCTCGCCCTCACGAAGCGTCGCCGCCACCGACTGCGCGACGGCGAAGTCGACGTGTGCCGCGTCGTCCACGCCCTGGAGCGTCGTGAGCTGCGTGCCTTCGTTGAGGTACTGGCCGGGGTGCACATCGGCGATGCCGACGCGGGCGCGGAAGGGAGCACGAATGGTCTTGCGGGCGATGATGGCTCTGGTGCGCGCCACCTGCGCGAGGGCCACATCCCGCTCGGCGCGGGCGTTGTCGAGCTCGATGGCCGAGGCAGCGCGGCGATTGGCCATGCGCTCGACACGGGCGAGGAGCGTCTGCGCGAGCTGTGCCTGTGCCTGCTGGGCCTCGAGCTCCGCCTGTTCCACCGAGACGTCGAGCTGGACGAGGACCGTCCCCTGCTCGACGACGTGACCGGGGGCGAGCCTGACGTAGCGTACCGTTCCGGGCAGCTCGTTGCGGAGCGTGATGGACCGGAGGGCGAGCACCGTCCCTATCGACGTCGTGGTTGCGCGGTGGTCGCGCGTGGCAGCGACGGCGGCGGTAACGGTTTCCACCGGTTCAGGTTGGCTGGCGGCTTCGGCCTGGGCGTCGCGAATGGTGGCGAACTTCCAGGTGGCGAGTGTCGCCGCGATGGCGAAGATGGCGGCGAGCAGAACGAGCGATCGAATCCAACCGCGTGGAGAGCTGAAGGGATACCACCTCATTGGGGCAACAACCTCCGGTGCGTCCTGCCGACTTAGGGTGAAACAGTTGTATAACTATCGAATTGAAGGCAAAACGGCGGCGGCTTGGCCGTTGTTCCCGCCTACTTTCGCCGCGGTGTCCGACTTCCGACCGGCGCGCGACCTCCTACTGGTGCGCGAGCTCCGACTGGCGCGCGACCGCCCGTCCGGCGCACGAGCTCCTCGGCGTATGACCTCACAACGTCGGGACGGGCCCGATAGTTCACGTACTGCCCGTCGCGCTCCGCGTCGACGAGGCCGGCCTGTACCAGCTCCTTGAGATGATGGGAGATGGTCGCCTTCGAGACGGGGAACTCGCGGCAGAGCGCCTGGTTGGGGCACTCCTTGCCGCCGGCGATGGTCTCGAGCAGCTCGAAGCGGCGGGGATCCGCGAGCGCCTTGGCGATTCGCTCGAATTGTCCTGGAGCCAGCGGTCCGGGCTCTGCGCGTTGAATGTACATAGTTTTATAACTATCAAACTATCGCCCGGGAGTCAAGGTTCCCTCGGTCATTATGCCCGCGAAGGGTGAGCGACGAGCGGCGACCGGGGACCGGACGGCAGTCGGAGCCCGCCGCCGCTATTGGTGCGTCTCGCTCCGGCGCTCGAGGCCGTGCGCCTCCATCTCCACGTAGCGGCGCGACAGCCTTCCATATAGAAGGCGGATCACCGGGGCGAGCCATCCGCTCCAGGCGATCGAGAGCGTCGCCCGAGACCTGGTCGGCCCAGTCGCCTCGATCCGATGCCCGGCGACGCTGGTGAGTCCAGGCGTCACGCTTCGCCACTGGAAGAAACGTGGAGGGTCGAAGACGTCCACGGTCCACACCGCCGTCGGCAGGTACGGTTGATGGATGCGCACGCGACTGCCCACGGCCAGTGGAGCAGTGTCCAACCGCTCGACGCGCGCCACGGACGCGGTCCACTCCGGCCAGCGCTCCACGTCGCTCATGATGCTCCACACGGTCCCCTGCGGCGCGGCGATGTCGATCACGCGCTCGATGTCCATGCGAGGCCTCCAAGGTTGTGCGGTTGATCAACCGTCGCGACCAGTGTTCCGTTCCGGATCACGCGCGGTGAGGACTTTACCTCGGAAGTAATCGACTTTCTTCCCCGATCGCTGATCTTTGGCGCACAACCAACGCAGCATTCGGGGAGGGATTGTCCATGTCTCGCCAAGCCGTTTCGTTCGTCCGCCGTGCACTCGTTGCCGACGCCGCGATCAGCGGGTCCTTCGGTGTGCTGCTCCTACTCGCCGCCGGATTACTGGAGGGGCTGCTCGGTGTGCCGGCAACACTGCTCCGCTACGCCGGCCTCGTCCTGATCCCGTTCGCAGGCCTGCTGGTCTACCTCGCGAAGCGCGATACGCCCTCGCCGGCGAGCATCTGGATGGTCATTGCGCTCAACACGGCGTGGATCATCGCCAGCGGTGCGCTGCTGATGAGTGGTCTCGTCGCGCCGAGCGCGCTCGGGCACGCGTTCATCATCGCGCAGGCTATCGCGGTCGCGGTGTTCGTCGAGCTCCAGTACGTGGGCGTGCGGCGGCTCACCGCTGCTGTCGCATGAGCGTCGGTGCTCGAGACATCGTCATTGAGTCGGAGAGGGGCCCGCGTTACCGTCACGGCATGCACTCTGTCGAAGCGCGACCCGTTGGCCAGCTCTTCCGCGAGTGGCGACAGCGCCGAGGTGTCAGCCAGCTTGGACTCGCGCTCAAGGCTGCCATCTCGGCGCGACACCTGAGCTTTCTCGAGACCGGCCGCGCGCGGCCGAGCCGCGAGATGGTCCTTCGTCTGGCCGAGCACCTGGAGGTCCCATTGCGCCAGCGGAACGGGCTGCTGCTCGCCGCCGGGTACGCGCCCGCCTTTCGCGAGCGATCGCTCGACGATCCCGCGCTGGCGGCGGCGGCGCAGGCCATCGAGCGACTGCTGAAGGGGCACGAGCCGTATCCCGCTCTGGCCGTGGACCGGCACTGGAACCTGGTGAAGGCGAACCGCGCCATCACGCCGTTCCTGAATGGCGTGGCGCCGTCGCTGCTCGAGCCACCGGTGAACGTGTTGCGCCTGGCCCTCCATCCCGAGGCGATGGCGCCGTGCATCGCCAACTTCGCGGAATGGCGAGCGCACATTCTCGCGCGGCTGCGACATCAGATCGATGTGACGGGGGATCCGGTCCTGGTCGAGCTGCTCGATGAGCTGCGTGCCTACCCGGCGCCAGCTGGTGGGGATACGTCGACCGCCAGCGGAGACTCGGTGCTGGTGCCGCTGCGGCTCAACATGCCGGAAGGGTCACTGAATCTCATCAGCACGACGATGGTGTTCGGGACGCCGCTCGACATCACGCTCTCGGAGCTGGCGCTGGAGACGTTTTTCCCCGCCGATGGCGCATCGGCCGAGCTGCTGCGGAAGCTGGCGCCGGTCTGACGGCGATTACCCGCGGTGCCCCGCCGGCACCGGCGTCCGCGCGGCGGCGGTGAGCAGAGCAGCGATGAGATACGCACCGCCCGCCACGAGCAGGAGCACACGCGATCCCCACTCCACCGCGATCAGCGCGGCCAGCGGAACGGCCACGACCGAGGAGAAGCCGTTGGCACTCCAGGCCCAGGCCACGCGGACAGTCTCCTCGTTCGCCATCAACCGAAGACCGAGCGGGAACATCATCCCCATCACCGTGGCGACCGGCGCCAACAGCGCCAGGGCCGCGACCATGCGTGCGAGCAGCGGTGCAGGTTGCAGGAGATGAACGAGAGGGAGCGAGAACGCCGCCAGCACCACCAGCGAGCTCACCAGCGCGATGCCTGCGACTCGGACACGTGACGGTGCGAGCCTGTCCGACCAGACGCTTCCCGCACCGGAAAAGACGAGGATCGCCGCCAGCACGGCGGCGACGGCGTACACGGGATGTCCGAGCAAGAGGGTGAGGTGCTGGATGACGGCGATCTCGGCCGCGAGATAGCCGAGGCCGATGGCCGCGAAGTACGCGGTGAGTCCAGCAATCGATGGACGCGGGGCATTCCGATCGCCCGAGACAACGATGGTGGGCAGGAGAATCAGCAGCGCGGCGAGCACCGTGCTCTGCGCGAGAGTCGCCAGCAGCGCTATGTAGCCCCACTCGGCGAATGGCAGCCAGCGGTCGAACCCGCTCCGCACGAACTCGCCGAGTGAACGCGCGCGCAGAAAGCGGTGCGGATACGGGCGTGCGTCGGTCGCGGGAGCGACGGCGAAGGGATAGGCCGCGGCAAACCGGCGTGCACTGCCGGCATGGGTGGTGGCGGCGCGTGCGGCGTTGGTGAGAGTCGGCTCCTCGAGCAAGTTGAAGCGAGGGCGTGGCGCGATCGCGCCGGGGTACCAGTCGAGGTCCAGGTGCCTGCTCGTCGCCCAGGAACGCAGCCGGTCGAGATCGGAGGCTGAAAAGCCGGACGGCTTGATCAGTACGGTAGTCGTCCCCCAGCTTCGCGCGACGACGAGCCCGTTGGGCAGGGCCTCCGGTCGCACGCGGCGCAACGCTTCGGCAGCGGTGAGAACCACGCGCACGCTCGCGCGCGGTGGGACCGTCACCCATCTGGTGATGGCGAGTACGCCGTCCTCGCCGAGGCGCCGTAAGAAGAGCGTGTACGCGTCGGTGGTGTGCAGGAAGTCTTCGTTGAGCGCGTGCACACCTCCAGCCGCACCGCTCATCCCACCTCCGGGCGCGAGCGTGATGAGATCGAAGCGTTCACGCGAGCGCGCGGCGACCGTGCGCGCATCCCCCGCCACCCACTCGATGTCGGTGCCGGTGGACGCCCGTGCAGGAAGCGGTGACAGGCCGGCACTCACCGCGGTGAGTGCCGCATTGAGCTCGACGGCGACCGTGCGGCGGGCACCGTTCACGACCGCCATCCACACGTCCGTGCCACTCCCCGCGCCGAGGACGAGCACACGCTGCCTGCCGCCCAACGCGTACGGGAGCGCGGTCGGCAGCCACTGCAGGATCTCCATCGCAGCGCTGTCGGTTCCGCTCGTGCTCCAGTGCGTGACGGCGTCAGCGAGCTCGCCATCCACGAATACCGCGGTCTGGGGTGGAAACTCGCCGGTGTATGCGAGCGAGAGCCCCGGCGCGTGCCGAAAGGCCGGAGCGCGCACGGCTACCACCCAGCCCAACGGGCCGGCGCGCTCCGCTACGCGGCGTGCGTCGGGATATGCCTCGACCTGCGGAAGCCCCTTGTACGGCGAGACGTTCAGCCGCCATAGCGGCCTGAGCACGACCACCGACGCGAACGCCAGTGCGAGTGCGGCGATCGCGCGCCGCGCGTTCGATCCAGGTAGCCGCGCCGTCGAGACGGCCGCGCCCACCGCTGCGACCAACCCCGGCACCGCGAGCGCCCGACTGGGGTGCACCACCCACAGTGTGGCGATCGCGAGCACGGCACCGACTCCGGACCCGAGAAAGCTCGCGCCGTAGATCCAGCCGGGACGATCACGCTCGAGCGTGATGGCGAGCAGGATCGCCAGCGCACCGAGCGCGAACGGAAGCGCGAGCAGCATGTACACCAGGCCCAGCCGCGCCCATTGCGCCGCATTCCAGGCCAGCTGCGTGAGGTCCAGCGGGACGCGGTCGAGAAGGGCGGGCGTTGCGATGAGGGAAAGGGCCGTGAGGAGTGCGACAGTCGGAAACCAGCGTGCCGCGGCTTGCGGAGCGACGCCGCGGACCATGGCGACCAGCGTTCCGCTGGCGCCGATCCCGAGCATCGCCACACCGATCGCCATGTAGGCGACATGGTGAAAGTGCTCGATGGCGAAGATGCGAACGAGGAGGATCTCGAAGGCGAGCGTGGCAGCGGCGAGGAGGGCGACCGTCGCCGCTCTGGCACTCATCGCGGCCCGGTCAGCATCGGGACGAACATCACCGGGAGCAGGTTGGCAGTGCGCAACTCTCCGCTGTCGTCCTTCTCCACCAGGATGAGGTACTGCGCGCCGTACACGCTGCCCACGGGGATGACCATGCGACCGCCCGGCCGCAGTTGACGCGTGAGGGCCGGCGGGATGTGACTCGCCGCCGCGGTCACGAGGATTCCATCGAATGGTGCTGCCTCGGGCCATCCCCGATGGCCGTCGCCATGACGCACTCGAACCTCTCGGAAGCCGAGGCGATTCAGCCGCGCGCGCGCCGAATCGGCGAGGCCGCGAAAGATCTCTATGGAATAGACGTCGCACCCCGTGGCGGCGAGCACCGCAGCCTGGTAGCCCGAGCCCGTGCCTACCTCGAGGATCCGCATCCCGGGTCGCGGCCTGATCAGCTCGGTCATGTACGCGACCAGATACGGCTGGGAGATCGTCTGGCCGAACCCGATCGGAAGCGGATAGTTCTGGTATGCCTCGTCCCGGAACTGCCGCGGAACGAACTCGTGCCGCGGGACCTGGCGCATGGCACGTACGGTCGCCGAGTCGGTGATTCCCTCGGCCACGATGTTGCGCTGCACCATCTCCAGGCGACGAGCACGGAGCGCGGCGTCCTCGCGCGCGCCTTGACCGGCTGCGGGCACCGCCAGGAGCGAAAGCGCGGAAGCGAGCCGCGAGGTGACGAGCAGCAAACGGATCATCGCGTGCCGATCGAGTAGCGGGTTGTAGTCCTGCCGTCTCCCGCAACATCCGCAGGGTGCTTCGGTGGGGTCAAGGCCCCAGCGGGCACCTCACGACCGGCTCCTCATTCCGCGCGGAGCGCCTGTGCCGGATCGACGCCCGCCGCGCGCCTCGCCGGCAGCCAGCTCGCCAGGAGCGCGACCACGAGCAGGAGCGCCGCCGCGACGAGCAGCGTTGGCGGGTCGGTGGGACTCACGCCATAGAGGAGCGCTGCCAGCAGCCGCGTGACGGCGACGGCGCCGGCCAGGCCCACCGCGACGCCGGTGGCGGCCACCACCAGCGCCTGACGAGACACCATGCGCTGCACCTCTCCTGGCTCGGCGCCGAGTGCCATGCGCACCGCGATCTCCCGCGTGCGCATGCTCACCACGTACGACACCACGCCGTAGATGCCCACCGCGCCTAACGCGATGGCCACCATCGACGCGATGCCCAGGAGGAGCAGGGTGAACGCGGTCCGCGCGGCGGCGCCGGCAACCAGATCGGCGAGCGCGCGTGGCCGGTACAGCGGGATGTCGGGCGCGACGCGGCGCATCACCCCCTCGGCGCTGGCCGACGTGGCCGTCACGTTCCCACCACCGCGCACCACGAAGGCGAGCTCGCGCGGCGTCCATCGTGCCCGAGCCACCGTGTCGCTCTCCAGGTCACGCGGCGTCGTGACCAGCGGCAGGTAGATCATCTCGTCCGGCGGCTCCTCCAGCGCGGTGCCGCGGACATCGCCGGCGACGCCGATCACCGTGTACCACGCACCGAGCGGAGTCAGGCGTACGCGCCTCCCGACGGCGCCGCTCCCACCGCTCCAGTAGCGCGCGGCAAGGGCACGGCTCACGATCACCTCGCGGCGCACGCGCTCCGGATCGGGGGTGTCGAACACACGTCCCTCGAGCAGCGAAATGCCGGCCGCCCGGAAGTACCCGGGGCTGATGTAGCTCACCTGATGGATGTTGGGCATGGTACCCGGCTGGAGTGGTCGATCCTCCACGAAGATCGCCGTGTCGCGCCGCGCCTCGGGGTCGAGTGGCAGCTTGGTGGTCACACCGGCTGCCTGGACGCCGGGAAGGGCGGCGAGCTCGTCGAGGGCTCGCCCGATGACCGGCGCGAGATCGTCCGACGCCGGATACGCACTCGCCGGGAACGCGGCGCGGAAGCTGTGCACTCCGGCGGCGTCGAAGCCCGGCTGCACCGACCGCAGCCGCGCGAAGCTGCGCGCCATGAG
>DATFFQ010000072.1:0-11283 GCA_035249955.1 Gemmatimonadaceae bacterium | reverse complement strand
ACTGCTCGACGCGGTCCGGCGCGGGCACGCCCGTGAACCAGAGCTCCCACAGGCGGCCATCGGCCACGGCGGAGGCGAGGCCATCGGCGTGCGCCATCGACAGTGGCTCGAGGGAAACGCCGTGGCCTCGTAGGGTGATCGTGGTAGGAGAGATCATGAGGTGACAGTCGTGAAGTGAGTGGAGTGAGTGAGGGGTGTCACTCACTCCACTAACATCATTCACCTCACTTTAGTTGCCCGGCCAGCGCTTCCAGGCGCTCCGACCAGAATCGCTTGAGCCGGCCGGCGCTCTCGCGGTCCGGCAGCTTGGTGTGCTGGATGGCGACCGCGCTCTTGCCCCGTCCTTTGGGCATGAACCCGATGGCAACGACACCCCCTTCGCCGATCTCGATGCGCATCGACTTCGGAGCGGTGGCCGTGCGCACCTTCACCGTTGCACCACCCATCCAGCGACGGCGGATGGCGGCGTTCGCCCAGGCCTCGAAGAGCGTTTCCACCGAGACGTTGTAGGTACGTGACTTGTTCGCCTCGAAGCTGCCATCACGCCGCTGGCCGACGGCGCGCAGGCCCTTGATGCGCTCGTAGCCCACCGTCACCGACTGCGTCCACCAGTCTCCTACGCCGTACTTCGCATGCACCAGCTCGGCGATCTCCCGGTGCGACAACTTGTCGGCGCCGTGACGGTCGAGCGTACGCACCCAGTGCTCCCAGGTGCGTCCCGTCTTCTCCTCGATCTTGGCATCGCTCATCCCGGCGAGGGCCGCGTAGTCGTTAGGCGGAAGCGTGGGTGCGGCCGGATCCGGTGCCGCGGCACCGTTCGCCGACGGCGAAGATTTCCGGGTACGGGGTTTCCGGAGCAGCTGCGCGCGGGCGGCGGTGTAGGCTTCACCCGTCTTGCGCATGCGGGCACGCACGAGGCGCTTGAGGTCTTTGTCGCGAGGCATCGTCGAATCTCCTTTGGGTACACCACGGGCCACTCCCCAGCAGCGCGCCATGGTGGACGCAAAGGACCGACGATACTGATCCGGGAGTGTGCCCCCCTTTGCCTCGCGCAGGACCCCGGCTGGGGCGGAGTCTCGAAGAGGTTGGGCGCGGACCGCCGCCCGAATCACAATGCGAGCGGTGACCGATGAGGTCAAGAGGTCCGGCTCAGTGAATCAATCGCGCACCTGTGACCCGCGCGCCAACGTCCACGAGCTCACCCCGAGGTGGGTCGGAGGCTGGTGCCGGCGTCTTGGTTCGCCCGGTACGGGCAAAGGACACCGTGGGCCCGACCCATTCCGGCAGCGGCCGGAAGAGGAAGCCATGCCCGAGCCCGGTCTCCAACCGGATTTCCTGCTTCCTCGTGACACCCGGCGACCGCTCGAACAAGGGAGCGCACGATCGGCCGAGCGAATCGCTGGCTTCGTAGATCGACAGGACCTCGCCGTGCAGCCGCAGCGGAAAGCGCCGGAGCACGTTGTCGTTGCAGTTCGCCAAGAGAACGAGCCGCACCGGCTCGGCCAGCCGCGTCGAGACGAGCATGGCGATGACCGATCCCTTCGACGCGCCCACCACGGTAATGTCCTGCGGCCGTATGTCTCCGGCGAGCAAGCGACGAATCTGTCGCGCCACCGAGTCGGCGTACACCTCGGGATCGGTATCGCGCGCGCGCACCTCGCTGATGACCGTGAACCCCGAGTCGGCGAGCTGCCTGACGATGGCCGTGTACTCGTAGCGGCCGAGCTCGGGGCTGACCGCCTCGGCGCCCTGGTCCTCGACGATCCGGCCGTGCAGGTAGAAGAGATACCGCGTGGCGGCCTCGGGCCGCTCCGGCGCCCGCGACAGCAGCGGGGACGGTTGAGCAGCGAGCGCCGGACACAGCGCGAAGAGCGCCGCGAACACCGATGTGCGATGCATGACCACGAGAATGCGCGCGGGAGGCTGGTCGAGCAATGAGTCCGGACGGCACGACTACTGCAGCGAATGGCCGCGCCGATGTGCAGCGTGCTGCATGTCGGCGCGTCGACTCCCCCGGATTCCTGGTCCGACGACGACAGGAGGGAGATCCATTGCCGTCCCGCAGCTGCCGGCACAGCAGCCGCCGACACGCCACTCGTCGCGCACGGGCGGTGGCCGTAATGGCGTCGCTCATGGTATCGGCCGCCACGAGCAACGGCCAGACTCCGACACCCTACCCACTGGGCGAAGTCATCGTCTCGGCCGAACGTCCGGTGTCTGAGGCCGCCGCGACGGTGCGCACCGTTACTCGAGAAGACATCCTGGCCTATGGCGCGCGTACCCTGGACGAGGCGCTCGCGCTCCTCCCAGGCGTCGAGGTCCGGACCGGCGGCGCCGGTGTCCCGCGCGTCAACGTGCGCGGCTTCCGCGGCCGCCATCTCGTTCTCCTCCTCGATGGCATCCCGCTGAATTCGAGCTTCGATGGCCAGGCCGATCCGTCGCTCATTCCCGTCGAGCAGATCGCCGCCATCAAGCTGACGCCGGGTACCGGATCCGTCCTCTACGAGCAGGGGGGACTCGGCGGCGTGATCAACATCGTGACGCGACGTGGACAGCGCGGGATCGCCGGCGAGGCCGGGGTCGAAGCGCGCCAGCGAGACGCGCGTCTCGCTCGCGGCAGCGTGAGCGGCGGCACCAACGACGTCGAGGTCTTCGTCAGCGCCAGTACCTTCGACAGCGATGGCTTCCCGTCGGTGGTCGGCCCGCCATCGCTCGGCTCGTCGCCAGAGCAGCTGCGTCCGAATAGCGACCGTCGGCGCACGAATCTCTTCGGGAATGTCCTCGCACGCCCGACGGACCGCCTCCAGCTCGGCCTGGTCGTATCCGGCGTTCAGGCGGAGTATGGTCTGCCTCCCAACGCGATCACCGATCCCGATGATCCGTTCGCGAACCGACCGGTTTTCGAGCGGGTGGAGGACACGGACGGCATCTCGGCGCATCTGGCTGGCAGCTACACCCCGGCGGGGCCGCTGAGTGTCCGGTCGTGGGCCTTCATCAACGGACTGAACGAGCGCCGCAACCGCTACGATGACGACACCTACTCGTCGATGGACGACGAGACCGTTCGCGGCACCTTTCGCGAGCGCACGAAGACCCGGCTGACCGGCGGAGCGATGCAGATCGCCACGACACGCGGCCGGCTAGGGAGGCTGACGCTGGGCCTCACTGCCGAGCGCGACGCGTGGGATCTGGATCTCGTGATACGCGATGTGCAACGGAGCGGCGGCGGTGGTGGCGGCGGCCGCCGCTTCGACGTTCGCTCGCTCACCGACGAGCGCTCGCTCCGCCGCTACGCCATCGCCCTCGAGCATCAGCTCTCCCTTGGCGATCGCGCCGGTGTGTACGCGGGCTACGCGCATCACTGGCTCGACAAGGATGGTGAGGGCGAGGACAATTCCGGCGCTGCGTCGGCTGGCGTCTATGTCGATCTGGCTTCGGGCACGCGGCTTCGCGCGGCGGCCGCGCGCACGATTCGGTTCCCGACGATCAGGCAGCTCTACGAGGAAGATGCCGGGAACGAAGCGCTGCGTACGGAGCGGGCCACGACGGTCGAGGCAGCCGTGGAGCAGACATTGCCTGCGCGCTCGCTCCTCACCCTCACACTGTTCCGCACCAACGCCCGCGATTTCATCGAGCGGCCGAACCAGGGAGAGCCGTTCGCGAATCACGACGAATACCTCTTTGCCGGCGCCGAGCTGACGGCCGAGACGCGAGCGGTCCGCGACCTCTTGCTCCGTGCTCGCTACACCTATCTCGACACCGAGGATCGCTCACCTGGCAGCGCTCGCGAAGCGCTCCAGTATCGTCCACGACACCGGGGCAGCGTCGAGGCGCGCTACGCGCTCGCGCTCGGTTTGTCGGCGTCCGTCACGGTGCTGCACGTGGCCGATCAGGTGTTCTACTCGCGCGAGGAGCCGATCACGAGCGCACAACTCCCGGACTACACGGTCGCCAACGCACGGGTCGAGCAGTCGCTCTTCCGCGGGGCGGCGAGCATCTCTGTCGGGGTGGACAACCTGTTCGACGAGCGCTATGAGGAAGAGTACGGTTCACCGCAGGCCACGCGCGTGGTCTACGGCGGCCTCTCGGTTCGCTGGCGCTGACCGTACCATGATCGCTGTATGACCGCAGGCGAAACCGACGCAGGAGGGAGCGTGAGGCCCGCTATTCTGTCCATCAATCCGGGGCTGCGGCGCGCTGCCCGCGTGCCGCAGCTCGCCGCCGCGGACACTCAGCGCGTGCGGACGGCCGAGATCGCGACGCTCGCGTTGCTCGGCGCGGCCGCTTCGCTGCTCACGAACGTCGCACGCTTCTCGTTCGGTATTCCCGGCAGCAACATTCTCTTCGCGAGCTTTCCGATGGCGCTCGGCCTGGCGCTCGTGCCCCGGCGCGGCGCCGGTACCGTGATGGCCGGCGGCGCGCTGGTGACCACCGGAGCCCTGTGGGCTTCGGGGGTGCGACTGGATGGCGTCGGGGCACAGACGAGCCTGCTGCTCACCGGGCCGCTCCTGGACCTCGCGCTCCAGTGGGCGCATCACGGGTGGCGTCTGTACGGCGCGTTCGTGCTGGCGTGCCTCTCGAGCAACGCGCTCGCTTTCGCCGTGCGCGCCCTGGCGAAGGTCTACGGTTTTTCGGGGATCGGACGCGGTGGCGGTGGTGGTGGTGGCAGCGGCGCCGGTGGACGACCACTCGAGCTGTGGCTCGCCCAGGCCGTCTGGACCTACGCCGCCGCCGGCATCATCGCCGGCCTGGTGAGCGCCGCCGTCTGGTTCCATTTCCGCGAGCGGCACAGCGCCGGCGACAATCGTTAGGCGACGTCCGAGCGCATGAACGTGGGCGTCGAGCGTGAGCGCATGATCCACATCGGCATCGACGACACCGACACCCTCGATTCCCCAGGGACCAACCAGCTCGCCCGGCATCTCGCGGCCGTGCTTCCGAGAGGATTCACCTGCGTCGTCGCCCTTCGCCACCAGCTCCTGTTCGATCGCCGGGTACCGTATACCAGCAAGAACGGCTGTGCTTCCCTGCTCGTACGAGCCGATCCCGGCCGGCAAGCGGACGAGCTGCTCCCCATCCTGCGCGGCGCCATGCGCGCCTGGTACGTCCCGGGCAGCGATCCCGGATTGTGCGTGGCGGAGCAAGTCCACGAAGACGTCACCACGTTCGCTCGTCGCGCGCAGCGCGAGATCGTGCGGCAAGCGGAGGCGCGTGCAGTCGCGTCGGCTTGTGCGGTACATCTCGAGGGCTTCGGTGGCACCGACGACGGAGTGATCGGTGCGCTGGCCGGTGTCGGACTCCTTGCGGCTGGTGATGATGGCCGGGTGGTGCACCGGGCTGGATGGGAGTGGCCCGATCCCTTCGCCGGGCTGCAGCCCGTCGCCGCGGTGCGTGACCGCGGTGTAGACGACGTACTCGAGGCGGCGTCGGGTACGCCCATCGACGCCGGCCTCGTGGACGTCGGTAAGCATCTGCGTCCGAGCTACCGTGGCGGCCGCGTCGTCCTCTACGTGGAGGCCCTCGGCGCGATGAAACCGCCCCGCTGGCGCGCCCTGAAGCTGCCATGAATCGTGAGGCGCGAACTCGTTCCCCACGACGGACGACATCTCGCCCATCGAGGCGCGGCGCCGAGCTCGACGTGCGCGTCCACGGCCGACCCAACTTGAAGGGATGGCTGAGCTGGGATGGCGACTTCCTGCTCGGACCACGGTACGTCCGACTCCTCGAAGGCGTAGACCGAACCGGCACCATCCGCGAGGCCTCTCTCGGCACGGGGCTCAGCTATCGCACCTGTCTCGAGCGCATCCGGCGGATGGAGCGAACGCTGGGCGCGCGCGTGGTCACGACGCATCGCGGCGGGAGCGGACGTGGCGGAGCGTCGCTCACACCGGTCGCGAAGCAACTCATACAGGCGTACCGTCACTGGCGCGACGACGTGGAGCGAGTCAGTGAGCGAGCATTCACACGCGCCACGCAGCGAGTGAAAGTCGAGCGTCGCTGACCAGCCGCCTGCTCCTGCCTGACGAGCACTCTGGCGGAAACGACGCCGTGACGCGCATTCGAGTCGATGGCGCAGCTACGGAAACGCGACCGGCTGTAGCCGGCGTGCTGGCACCTCAGAGCATCCCCGACAACAGCGTGGCGATGCCGAGAAAGCTCGAGAATCCCACGATGTCCGTCACCGTCGTCAGGATGATCGACGAAGCCTGTGCCGGATCCTGTCCAAACGACGTCAGCAGCACCGGCACCAGCACCCCCGCCAACCCCGCAGCGGCCATGGACAGCACCATCGCCGTACCGATCACCAGAGCGAGGCCGGAACTGTCGCTCCAGAGGAGCACCCCCAGCGATGTGGTCAAGGCAACGGCGACACCGTTGATCAGCGCAACAGTGACTTCCTTGCGCGTCACTCGCGGCCAGTGCGGCGGCTGGATCTCGCGCAGCACGAGCCCGCGCATCGTCACCGCCAGCGCTTGCGCGCCCGTGTTCCCCGATTGCCCGGCAACGATCGGCATCAGGACGGCGAGCGCCGTGAACCGCGCGATGGTCGACTCGAACATTCCCACCACGGCCGACGCGAGAAACGCGGTGGCGAGGTTGACCTGAAGCCACGGCAGGCGCTTCCGCACGGCAAACAGCACCGGTGAGAGCGCGCGTTCCTGTCGGCTCGCGCCTACCATCGCCTGGATGTCGCCGGCCGCGTCCTCTTGCGCGGTGGCCAGCAGGGTGTCGTACCTGATTACGCCGATCAGCCGTCCCTCGAAGTCGACCACGGGCAGGCTTCCCACACGCCGCTCGGTGAACAGTTCGACGACTTCCTGCTGGGACGCGATGGCCGGGACGGCCACGGCGGGGATGCTCAAGTCGGCCAGTGCCTCCTCGGGCGACGCGACGGCTACTGCCTGCAGGGGTACGCGCGCTACCAGCTTGCCATCGTCACCGATCAGAAAGATGTCGGAGACCTGCCGTCGCCGTATGCCGCGCAGCCGCTCGAGCGCCGACTGCACGGTCGCCTGGCGCCGGAAGCCGAGTACGTGCGGATCCATCAACCGCCCCGCGGTCTGCGCTGGATACTCCGACATGGCGCGCAGCTCCCGCGCGCGGCGCGGCTCCAGCTGCTTCAGCATATCGGTGCGCGGTGCATCATCCAGCCACCCTAGGATCACCACCGCGCGCGCCGGGTCCAGCGCGGTGAGCGCCACGGCGGCTGCCTGAGACGGAAGCGCGGCGAACGTGTCGGCGGCGAGATCGGGCGCCAGTCGCTCGAGGATCGGTGCCACGTGCTCGGGCTGCTCGCCGGTGATCAGCCGCGCGATGTCGTCCCCGGTGTGCCCCTCGAGTTGCCTCGCCGCGTCGTCCGGGAACTCACGCACGAAGTCGCGCGCGACCATGGCCAGACCTGATTCAGTCGCGTCAGTCATGCGCTGCCTCCGCATCCGCTGAACCGGGCCCCGCGGCTGACGCGCTCGCACCACGGGGACTCGAAGACGAAACCAGACTCCCCACGAGGGATGTGGCCCCGATGCGGAAGAGCTCGCCCAGTGCCAGGATCGTCACGGTCGCGGGCTTCTCCGCGCGCGGCGCGGCATCCTGCTCCAGCCGCCGGAGCATCTGGTACCGAATGGCGCCAAGCAGCCGCCCCTCCTCGTCCACGACCGGCATGGCGTGGTAGCTCCGCCACCCTCCATGTGTCCGGATCACCGACGGCGGCGTCCACGCCGACAAGCTGTCGACTCGCTCGTGCATTGCCGAGCGCAGTGCATCGTCCGGGCTCGCCGACATGAGCTCCGGAATGTCCAGCACGCCGACGAGGTGGCGTGACCGGCTCACCACATAGAGATAGTAAAGGAGGTCGCGCGTCGCGCCGCGAACGCGCTCCTGCGCTGCGCCCACCGAAATGTCATCGGGTAGCTCCAGGATCGACGGATCCATCAGCGCGCCGGCCGTTCCCTCCGGGTACCGCATGACACGCGTCACCTGCTCGCGGGCAGCTTCCGGCAGCGCGGCGAGGACTGCCTCACGCCGGTCCGACGGCACGCGCCGCAGCAGATCGGCTGATTCATCGGGCCTGAGAGCGATCAGGATCTGCGTCGCCTCCTCCGACCCGAGGTCCGCCAGGTGCGCGGCGGCCATCTGCCGTCCGATCGCTCGCACTACCGGCGCGACGACGTCGGGTGGAAGGGTGCGCAGCACCGCCTCGCGCTCCGCGGCCGGCAGTCGCTCCACCGCGAGCGCCGCGGCGCGAGGGTGAGACCGCGCAAAGGCGAGCACAAGCCGAAGCTGAACGGTCATCGTATCCCGCCTTCGAGCACGAGCATCGAGATCGACTCCGTGAACTGCTTCGCCGGCACCACGATCCGTCCATCACGAACGGTGAGGATCACCGATGTCGCGGTGATCTGCGCGATGGTGCCTTCGACGTCACCGAAGCGGACGCGCTCCCCTACCTCATATGTCTGCCGCGCGTAATGCGCGCCGATGATGTTGCTGACGGCTGTGCGTGCGCCGACGCCGAACGCCAGTGCGAACCCGCCGAGCACCGCGGCCAACGTGACGGAGAGGATGGCGGTGGCCAGTGTAATGTCGACGCCCAGCTCGGCGATGGCGATCAGCGCGGCCGCCACGAGAATGGCCGCCCGCGCGAACGCGCCGAGCGCCGGCGCGAGCGGCGTTCCTGCAGCGGCGGCCGTGGCTCGCAGCGCATCACGCGCCAGGTTGCCGAGCACCAGGCCGACGACCAGCACGAGTATCGCCGCCAGCAGTCGGGGGACGAAGAGCCCCAGTCCGCTGATCGACGCGCCCAGCAACCGCAGGCCGAGCGCGTCCGCGGCGGCAGCAATGAAGAAGAGCAAGACCGCCCAGAAGACCATGAAGCCGACGATGTCGGCGACATGGCGCTCCGGGGTGAGCCGCGGCAGGCCACCGCGAAAGGCATGCCCGGGCACGATCCGCTCGACGGCGCGGATGATCCGCACCGCGAGCGCGCGCAGGAGGAGCGCCAGCAGCCATCCGACGGCCAGCAGCGCCAGGGCCGCGAGGATGCTCGATCGATGCTGGACGAACCACTGGCCGACATCGGCCAGTGAGCCGCGCAGGAGGGACGTCGGCTCGCTCTGCTGCATCGTGACCTCCGTATTGCCACGGTTACGTGGTGCCAGGCGTTGCCCGCGCGTGCCCGCGTATCGAGCCGTGCCCTGTCGTCGCGCGACGGCACACTAGGCGGCGTTGATTATCCGCCCCAACTTGTACCCGGATACGGTCACCCTGCCACTTCGCACTCATGCCTGTACCAGCACAGCACACGATCGCCGCCGTCGTCACCGGTCACACGCGCGGACTCGGGGCGGCAATCGCGGCTCACTTGCTCGCGCGTGGTATCCGCGTGCTCGGCATCGCTCGTAACGGGAACGCCGAGCTCGGCGCGCGCTATCCCGACTCGCTGGTCCAGGCCGAGCTGGACCTTGGGCATGCCGCAGCGTTCATCGTGTGGCTACGCCGGGACATCGTGGCCGACTTTGTGGGTGCCTCACAAGTGGCCCTTCTCATCAACAATGCCGGTGTCGTGCAGCCGGTCGGGCCGCTCGACACGCAGGACCCCGAGGTCGCCGCCCGCGCCGTGGTGCTCAACGTCGCCGCGCCTCTCGCGCTCTCGGCGGCCTTCGTCCGCGCCACCGGACGCGCGCGCGAGCGGCGCATCCTCCACATCTCGAGCGGCGCCGGACGCAACGCCTACAGCGGATGGAGCGTGTACTGCGCATCCAAGGCGGCGCTCGACCATCACGCGCGCGCCGTAACGCTCGACCGCACGCCGAGGCTGCGCATCGCGAGCGTGGCGCCCGGCGTGATCGACACCGACATGCAGACGGAGATCCGCGCCACCAGCGAGCGCGAGTTTCCCGACCGCCAGCGATTCGTGCGCATGAAAGAGGAAGGCGAGCTCCTCAGCCCCGACCGCGCCGGCAGCGCCGTGGTGGAGCACCTGCTCTCCGATGCCTTCGGCCGCGAGCCGACGATCGATCTGCGCTACCGTGGGCGCTGACGCTCGCGGCGCGCGCGCTCAGCGCGGCCACCCCGTCTGCGGAATGCCCTTCGTGATGTGCAGCGCGTTCTTGTAGTACACCTTCTTCAGCACCTCGTCAGGCAGGTCGATGCCATAGAGCTTCCAGAACGCGTGGTAGTCCCGATAGTAGTCGAAGTAGTCGTCGCGCGTCTCGAACACGCGCCAGTAGTACGGATATTCCTGGGGCTGGAAGGAGTCCTTCCCGAACAGGATGCGGTCCTGGAACCGGATGAAGAAATCGCGCGCGGCACGCGGCTGGCGGCCGATATCGTACAGCACCGCGCCCACTTCCGTGTAGACGTTCGGCAGCTCCGTCATGAGACGTGCGAGCCGGCCGAGGTCGTTGGCGTGCCACCCCATGTGGGCGATGACGAACGTGGTGCGCGGGTGCTTCCGCACCAGGTTGTTCCGCTCCGTCATGAGCTCCTCGAAGCTCGGGAACTGCTCCGGCGGATAGCGGCGCCGCGGGAAGAGCGCCAGCTCCAGCCACCGCTCGTTCTCGTAGTCGATCGGCTGCCAGAACTCCTGCGGGTCGCCCGTGTGGATGAACACCGGAACGCCCAGTCGCGCGCACGCCGCCCAGATCGGGGCGAGCGCCGGATCGTCGATGCGGAGACGGGTGCCGTCGGCCTTCTTGATCGAGAGTCCGAGCCCTTTGCTGACTTCGCCCACACCGACCGCGCCGGCGGCGATGTCGGCCTCGAGCTGCGCCACGACCTTCTCCGCCCAGCCGGGTCCGACGTTGCGGAAGTCGATGCCCGCCAGCACGCGCACGCGGTCTCTCATCTTCGGCGACGCGCGAATCGCGGCCACCGCGTTACGCAGCTCATCACCGGAGAAGCTGTTCGCCGCCACCATGAGCCGCACGTTGAGCGAGTCGAGGGCGGCGCCCAGCCGCTCGAGGCCGGCCGCCGAGTCGAGCAGACCGAACGGATGACCGTGGAAGTCGATCACCGGGTATTTCGCCCTCGGCACCGGGTGCGCGGGCACCACGAGCGTGGAGCGCGGGCGGTAATCGAGGATGGTGGGCGCGGGTAGCTCGGGTGCCTGACAGGTGCGCGGTCGAACCTCGGTCGTCCCAGGCGGGCACGACTCACCGGGTTGGATGGTCAGGCGCTCGTTACCCTGGCCTCTGCCCGGCTGCTGCGCGAGCGCGGAAGCAGCGACAAGAGTGGCGATCAGCCCCGCGAGAACGTGTCGGCCGTGCATGAGCTCTCCGTGAG
>DATFFQ010000071.1:0-12868 GCA_035249955.1 Gemmatimonadaceae bacterium | reverse complement strand
GATCCGGGCCAGGCTTCGTAAGGTGATCGAGAGCTCCACTACCAGCGGCGGCAAGAGCCGCCGCACGGATACGGCCTACCGGCTCACCATCGCCTTCTTTCCCCTGGCGCGCCGGTCCCGCCCGGCCCGATAGCCGCGGTTACCGAGCAGGATCTTGGTACGCGTGTTGCCTCCAGGAGGCAACCACCACGGCATCACTCCCGGGGAGCTGCTGCTGCGCCCGCGCCAGCCCGCCGCCACCAGGCGTACACTGGTATCCCCGCCGCCGCCGTCGCCGCGCTGATCAGCGACGTCGCCGGTCGCTCTAGCAGCGCGTTTCCGAGCATCGCGACGGTCCCAACGAGGAAAACCAGCGGCACCACCGGGTACCACGCCGTTCGGTACGGCCGCTCCAGGTCGGGTCGGCGCCACCGCAACACGAACACCGCCGCCACCGTCAGCGCCAGGAACGGATACAGCAGCAGCACGAAGGCCTCGGCGAGCTGCTCGAAGGTGCGGAGCGATGCGTTCACCGCGGTGAGCACCACGACGATCGCCACCGCGACGTGCGGCGTCCGGTAGCGCGGGTGCACGGCCGCGACGCGCCGGAAGAAGAGTCCGTCCTCCGCCATCGCGAAGTACACCCGGGGGCCGGTGAGCAGCCCTGCATTCAACCCGCCAAAAGTCGACAGCATCACGAGCGCCGCCACCACCGCCGCACCCGCGCCGCCGGCCACTCGCATCATCGCGTCCGCCGCCACGGCCTGCGATCCGGCGATGTCGGCGAGAGGGAGCGCGAACAGGTAGGCGGCGTTGATGATGAGGTAGGTCGCGACGATCATCGCCGTGCCCGCGGCGAGCGCCCGGGGCAGCGCGCGGCCGGGGTCGCGCACCTCGCCCGCGATGAGTGTCGCGGCGATCCACCCGTCGTAGGCGAAGAGCGCTGCGACCAGCGCTACCCCGACTCCACCCCAGCTCCGTGGCGCGAGCTCGATCGGCTCTCCGAACGCACCGCCGCCGGTCTCGCGGGCGACGAAGAGAACGACCGCGACCAGCAGAATGGCGAGCACCTTGGCGACGGTGGACGCGTTCTGAATCGCCGCGCCGAGCCGCACCGAGCGGTAATTTGCGGCGCCGACGAGAAGGATGAGCACCACCGCCACCACGCGCTGGGCGGCGTCACCGAGCGGCACGAATGTCCGCAGGTAACCGACGAAGACGAGCGTCGTCCCCGCCGAGGCCGCCGACCGGATGAAGAACCACGACCATCCGAACAGGAAGGCCACGAGCGGGCCATACGCCTCGCGCAGGTAGGCGTAGATTCCTCCTGTGCGGGGGAAGAGCGCCGCCAGCTCGGCGATGGTGAGCGCCCCGCACAGGGAAATGATCCCACCGAGCACCCATACCAGCGCAACCGCGCCGACGCTGCCCGCCTCGGCGGCGACGGTGCTCGGAACGCGGAAGATCCCGCTCCCGATCGTGAGGCCGACCGCGGCGAGGGCGGCGCTCCAGACGCCGAGGGTGCGTGGGAGCCGGTCGCGCACGCGTTAGGCGGCCTGGTGAATCACACCGCGCTTCCTTCCCGCGAAGTCCGGCTCCTGCTCACCCACCCACCGCGCCGCATGCGTCCAGCGCGTCATCGGCGTGACGGCTTCTTCAGGGAGCTTGCCCACGTTCCAGGCGCCAGCGCACCTACGCTCCAGGAGGGTTCCCGACTGTGCCGAACACTGGCGTCACCTGGGTCAGATCGAGAAGCCATCGATCGCCCTTCAGCACATAGACATCCAGTAGACGCATCTCGGCAAAGCTCGGATTTCCATTGACCTTCACATAGAAGTTGGCATGCCACCGAAGGGCGGCTACATCCCCATACACCCGGACGTCCCTGTTGAGGACTTGAATCGTGTCATATTGCATGGCGCGTTCTTCGCCCTCGAAGCCGGTGGCGCTCATTGGAGTCCCGTTCAGGTTGACCCCGCTCCACTCTGCCGTGTGCAGCTCCGCGGTGGGCCTCCCTTCGACCATCGCAGCGACCATAGCATCGTGTGCGGCCAGGATGCTCTCTTGCGCAGCCGCGGCGTCGGGGACGGCGGCTGTCTGATCGCCTCCACATGCAACGGCGCCTACGAGCAGGATGACGATGTACGCTCTCCGCATGGAATCCTCCTTAGCCGTGGACACGACATCAGCTGGTAGCGCGCAGGCGTGCAGCGACGGCGCGCAGCTCGAAGCGACGACCGAAGCTGAGGAAACACAGACTCGCCCCACGCTCGACCCAGGGGCTGCCGGAGCGGCAGCCGCACTGTCAGCTACAACCCCTCGTTAGGCGGCCCGCGCGCCTACGACCAGAACCGGAGCCACCACAGAAAGCCGCTGATCAGCAAGGCCAGGACGCCGCCAAGCTGGAAGTACCAGGCCCGTTCTGGCGTGGCGCGCTGCATGGCTCGCAACCCAACCTGCGGAGCCAGGAAGCGTCCTGCTCCCTTGAGAACCTGCGCCCACCCAATGAGGGTCAGCAACAACGCCGGACCGTGCCACACATTGTGCAACGCGACAACGATGGCGCCGAAGGTCAACACGAGGAACCCCTCCAAGAAAACCCCGGCGATGCCCTGAGCGGCGAGCGCCTGATAGAAGGCAACCCACGCCTTGGGTCGAGCGAGATGCGAAAGGCCGATCACCAGAAAGGAGACGGCCGCGAAGACCTGGATCGCTTGCTCCATCAATGATCGCGGACTTTCGTTTCGAAGGCCTAGTTGCGTTTCAGCCGCACTTCACCAATATTCTTGGCGTGGATACTTACGATATTAAAGCGCTCCGACTCCTGCAGAAGAACGCCAGGGCCACCTGGGCACGCCTGGCGCAGGAGATGGCGCTGACACCGCCGGCTGCGGCGGAGCGGGTGCGGCGGCTCGAGGAGGCGGGAGTCATCCGCGGGTATGCGGCGCTGCTGGACCCCGCGGCGGTCGGAGCAGGACTCACCGCGTTCATTGCCGTCACCCTCGAGCGGCCGACGCACCGGCCCGCGTTTCTCAAACGCATGCGGGAGCTCCCGGAAGTCCTCGAATGCCATCACACGGCCGGGGACGATGATTTCGTGCTGAAGGCGCGCTGCGGGACGACCGAGGATCTCGAGCGCCTCCTCACGGAAGGGATAAAGTCGCTGCCGGGCGTGGCGCGCACGCGCACCGTCGTCGTGCTCAAGACGGAGAAGGAGACCGTCGAGCTGCCGCTTCCCCGACTCAAATGAGCACTACCACTGCCGGACCCCAACCGCGATTCGCAAACGGCACGGAATGGCGCGACCTCGTCGAGCGGTTCGAGCGCGCTGAGCTGACGACGCACGAGTGGGATCATACGGGCCATCTCGCGGTCGCCACCTGGTATTTGCTGTGGTACGAGGACGATGACGCGCTGTCCCGTGTGCGAAACGGCATCCGTCAGCTCAACGCCGTGCACGAGAAGATCCGGCCGCCGAAGGTCGGCTATCATGAAACCTTGACGCGCTTCTACATGCGGATGATCCGCGATCGTCTGTCTCGGTACACGGTCGCCTTGCCGCTCGTACGCATCGCCAACGCAATCGGTGCCGATCTCGCCGACCGCGCGCTTCCGCTCGTGTACTACTCCGAAGGCCGCCTCTTCTCCACCGCGGCACGCGTCGGATGGATCGAGCCGGATTTGCGCCCGCTTCCGTGAGTCACAACCAAAGGGGTGACGCACGAAGTGGACAGTCGAGTCCTCTCCCGGATGCAAGCGAACCGGTCACTCGCCGGTCTTCGGTACGGGACCGATCACGAAGAGGTTGTTCCCAAAAGGATCCCTCACGCCGAACGTCCGTGCGCCCCAGTCCTCGTCCTGTGGTGGTCGCTGCATGGCCACCCTCAGGCGCCAGTCCTCGTAGTAGGCATCGGCGCTGTTGACCACCAGCGACGCGCACGCGTTCCGCCCGTGGCCCGACATGGGGCAGTCGATGGTGAGCTCGATCGTGCCCCGTTGCAGTCCCAGGAGTCCGTTCTTGCCGTCCTCGGTCGCTTCCCACAGCACGGTGAACCCCAGCTTGTCGACGTAGAACTCCTTGGCAACGCCAAGATCGTCACCGGGGAGAATCGGCACTGCGCGTTCCATCATGGGTGTGCCCTCCACCAACGCTGCCGTGTCTAGAGTGGGATCAGCTCCGTGGTCGTGTCCTTGCGCCGCTTGTTGCGAAATCCACGGACATACGTGAGCGCGCCAGGCGTGTTGTACTTTGCCGCGTACGCGCGGTCGACCGCGTCTTTCATGCGCTCGCTTCGCGTCCGCACCGCGCGCACACGAATCTCGCGGCTCCCCACCTGAATGACGCCGCGCGGCTCCTCGAGAAAGGTGCGGTACCAGCCGTCCGGCTTCAACGTGTACGAGCGCACGAACAGACGGCCGTCCACCACGACCATCCACACGCCGATGAACCGGTGCTCGCCCCGGCCGGCACGGATGCCGAGGATCTTGCCCTTGTCGAGCGCTGCCACGACAGTCGGCGAGAATCGTCGCCTGGTGGTCACGAGATCACGCCGTCAGCCATTACCCGACATGTAATTGAGAGTCGACGTTACGGATGTCCACCATCCCAGCACGCGCCGCTGGCGCGCGCCGGAGCGGACGAGTATCTAGTCGCCGCGCCGGCGCACGCAATGACCGGGGACGAACCCTCGGCGTTCCCACGGACGGTGTCGACGTTACGGTCGCCGTTCGGCCAGCTCGATCTCTTCACCCGGGAGGGCGAGTCCCTGCCAGGCAGCGCTCTGCTCGGGAGTGGACGGGAGGAAGGTGAGAGCGAGATCTTCGCGGCCGTCGGCGAGGCGCACGAACTCGACGCCGTGCACGCGCCCTTCGAACCCGGAGGGAGACCTGGCGAATTGCCCGACGTGGGCAACGCCATCCACAATCTCGCCGTGCACCGCGAACAGGCCGACGCTGTCGAGCGGAAAGGCGCCGGCGACACGAAAGCGTCCACTCATGAGAGCTCCGGAGAGTCGGTATGGCGCAACCTACGTCATGTGTGGCCGATCTGCCACGACCGGGTTGCGCCGAGGAAGCGCCTACCCCTCAGATGATGAGGGGAGGCGCGCTCAGCGGCTTCGACTCGATTCGTACTTCGCGATGTACTCGTCAGGCGTCATCGAGGCGATCGTCTGGCCGATCACGTCCAGCGGCAGGTCGTCCAGGCTCTTGAACCGCACGCAGGACTTCCCCATGTCGAGCTTCTTTCCGGCCTTCTCGAACGCCGAACGAAACGCCTTCTCGCGCTTGGGGTCGCCGTACACGGACATGAGATACAGCGCGTAGTAGTTCTTCTGGGCCGCCAGCGCCGCGTAGCCGAGCGGCTTCTTGTTGTACGTCTTGGGATAGCGCGAGAGCGGGATCTCGTAGCTGATGGCCCCGCTGCTGATCGACTCCTCGAACCCCGGCGGCAGGTTCCGTCGCACCACATCGCGCACCGCCGAGAGCACCGTGCGCCGCCCGGGCGCGAGCGACGCCAGATATTCGTCTACCGTTTTCGCGGTGGATTGCATGTGTCTCCCGTGCAGAACGTCTGACTCCGGACGCGGCGCAAGGACAACGCGCGGGCATCCAGAACGGATGCCGGCCACGCGGCGTTCTTGATGCCAGCCTGCACGTCGCCGGTCCGCCTAGTCGATGAACAAATAGCCGATGCCCTTCTTCTGTGCGTGCGAGATGGCCACGAAGAGATCGGGCACCACGATCACACCGGGAACGAGCCCCGCCACCAGCTCCTGGTGCAGGGGCTCGGGGCTCTCCCCCTCGCGCACGATCCGGCGCGACAGGTTGCGGACGGCAATGTTGCACACGAGGAACGTCACCCCGCGCTGCATGAGCGCGGGCACGTTCGCGTCGGCCGGCCATCCGTCCTGCGGTCCCAAGAACGGATTTGTCCTCGGCGCAGCCCCCGTCTTGGGATCGGTGAGCTTGTACCGTTCGCCAAGGGTGAACTTCTCCCACATCTCGTTCCGGAAGAGACCGCCGATCGCCGGGCCGTGACTCGCCACGGCCACGCTGCTCTCACGCTCCGGCACGCCGTAGAAGTCGCGTCCGCTCGTGAGCACGCTTCGCGCGGCAACCAGCGCCGGGAGCAGCTGCTGGTGCGCGTGGAAGAGAAGCCGGTCACGACCCCTCATGCGCTCGATCCACGCGTCTGGATCGTCGGCATCGAGCGCAACGTGCGGCGATGCAGCGCGAAGAGGGGCTGGTGTTCCCAGGAGCGCGCTGAATCCGGCCGCGGCAGCCGAAAGGCGTGCGAGAAAACCGCGGCGCGGAAGGGACGTCAGATCGAGCTGTGACATAGGGCCTCCACGACGTTCACCGGCGCGTCGGGCTGCTGGTCAACTGGTATCTCCCGCCCGGAGCCGGCATCGCGTCTACGATAGCGCCCCGACGGAGGGGCGGAAGAGGCAGCCTTCACTCATCCCCGCCTCCAGCAGCGCCCCCTTGCAAATCTAGGTATGCGATCCTATCCTACCCCTGGATTTGACCAGGGAAGCCCATGCCGACCGACCTCGAGTTCAAGCGGGGCGCCATTGAGCTGCTCGTCCTCAAGACACTCTCCTGGGGACCCATGCACGGCTACGCCATCGCCAGATGGATCCAGGACACCACCGATGACGCCCTCCGCGTAGAAGAAGGGTCGCTCTATCCGGCGCTGCACCGGCTGGAGGACAAGGGCGCGATCGAGGCCAAATGGGGGGTCTCCGAGAACAACCGGCAGGCCAAGTTCTACTCCCTCACCCCCCTCGGCCGGCGCGCCCTGCGCGCGGAGATCGAGAGCTGGACGCACTTCGCCGCCGCCATCGCGAAGGTCATCCACGCCACTCAGCCGGCGTGAGGCGCCGATGGCCAGCGAATCCTTCCGGCGCCGCTATAGCCGATTCTTCGGCGCGAACCCGCAGCAGGATGTCGACGACGAGCTGGCGTTCCACATCGCCATGCGCACGGACGAGTTCAAGCGCGCCGGCATGAGAGCGGAGGAGGCCAGACAGGCGGCCCTCGCCCGCTTCGGGCCGGAGCTCCGCGTGCGCCAGGAGCTGGAGGAGCTGAGCCGGCGGCGTGTCGCGCGCCAGCAGCGCTCGACGCGATGGGAAGCGCTGGCGCAGGATGTCCGCTACGCCGTGCGTACGCTACGCGCGAATCCGGCGTATGCGCTCATCATCGCCCTGACGATGGCGTTGGGCATCGGTGCCACGACGGCGGTGTTCAGCGTCGCCTATGGCGTGCTCCTGCGGCCACTCCCGTACGACGACGCCGAGGCGCTGGTGCGGCTGTGGTCGCGAAACGACGCGCGCGGACTGGAGTTCTTCTCCGTCTCGCCGGCGGACTTCCGCGACTGGCGCGCGCAGGCTCGAGCGTTCTCGGTGATGGGCGCCTTCGAGCGGCAGCGGGACGCGACCCTCACTCGAGGTGACGAGCCGCAATCCGTCGTGCTGGCCAGCGTCACGCCGGAGATCTTTCAGGTGCTCGGGACGTCGGCACTGCACGGCCGCGCGCTGGTTCCCGCCGACGCGAGCGAGGGAGCGCCCGCGGTGGCGGTTCTGGAGCACGCGCTGTGGGCCGCACGATTCGGCAGCGATCCGTCCATCATCGGCAGCAACCTGACCGTCGACGGCGTCACGCACACCGTGGTCGGCGTGATGCCGCCGCGCTTCTGGGTGCCGGGGACGCCGGCAGAGCTCTGGGTGCCCCTCTCACTCGCCGGCGCCAGCGAGGATCACTCCTCCCGCACGCTGCGCGTGCTGGCGCGACTGGCTCCCGGCGCAACCGTCGAGCGGGCACGCATGGAGATGGATGTCATCGCCCAGCGTCTCGCGCGAGAACATCCCGCCACCAATGCGTCGTGGTTGGTGAACATGATGCCGGTGACCGAGATGATCATCGGCACCGACTTCCAGCGTGCCGTTCTCGTGCTCCTCGGCGTGGTGGGCTTCGTGCTCCTCATCGCCTGCGCGAACTCGGCGAATCTTCAGCTGGCCCGTGGCGCCGCGCGCCGGCGCGAGATCGCGGTGCGTGCGGCGCTTGGCGCATCGCGTGGCCGGATCAGCACCCAGCTCCTCACCGAGAGTGTGCTGCTCGCGGTGGTCGGCGGTGTCGCCGGCCTGGCGCTCGCGTACGCCGGCGTCGCGCTCCTGCGCGACATCGGCACGGAGATGGTGCCGCGACTCGAGGATGTGCGGCTCGACGTCCCGGTGGTGGCCTTCACCGCGCTCGTCTCCCTCGGCAGCGGCGTGCTGTTCGGGCTGCTGCCGGCGATCAGGGTTTCCCGCGCCAACATCGGCGAGGTGCTCAAGGCTGCCGGACGAGGCGAAGGACGCGGTACCGTCGGGCAGGGGGTGCGCTCGACGCTCGTGATCGCCGAGGTGTCGCTGTCACTCGTGCTGCTCGTGGGTGCGGGACTGCTGATGCGGAGCTTTGCGCGACTGCAGTCGGTGGACGTCGGCTTCGACCCTTCGGCCGTCGTGGTCGTTCCCCTGCAGCTCCCGGAGCGCTCGTACCCCGACAGTCAGCGCACGGCCATCTTCTATTCGTCGCTCGTCGCGCAGCTGCGGCAGCTGCCCGGCGTGACGCACGCGGCGGGCGTGACTCAGGCTCCGTTCGCGGGCGGCAACAGCGGGAACGTGTTCTTCCCCGAGGGGCGGGCGATCGCACGAGAGGATGCGCCCGACGCCGACTACCGCATGATCACGCCGGGATACCTGCGCACCATGGGAATCCGGCTCATCCGCGGCCGGGATTTCAGCGCCGGCGATGACCACCGCGCGCCGGGCGCGATGCTCATCAGCGAGACGATGGCGCGCCGCTTCTGGCCTAACGAGGATCCGATCGGCCAGCGCGTGCGCGTCGGTAACGCGACGGCACCCCCGGAGACGATCGTCGGCATCGTGGCCGACGTGCGTTACCAGAGCCTCGAGACGCCGGAGGTCCGCCCGATGATGTATCTCTCGGCGCTCGCTCGGCGACCGCAGGAGATGACGCTGGTCGTGCGCGGCTCCGAGGGCGCCGATCAGACGGCGGCCATCCAGCGGACCGTAGCGGCGATGGATGCCACGCTGCCGCCGCCGGCGGTGCAGCGCATGGAGAATCTCATCGCCGAGGCGATGTCCACACCGCGTTTCGCGCTCATGCTGTTCGCGATCTTCGCCGGCGCCGCGCTGCTGCTCGCTGCGGTCGGCATCTATGGGGTGATGTCGTATCTCGTCAGGCAGCGGACGCACGAGCTCGGGATCAGGGTCGCGCTGGGGGCGCAGCCCCGGGCGCTCGTCGTGTCCGTGGTCTTCCGCGCGCTCCGCATGGCGCTGGCGGGCGTCGCGATCGGGCTCGCCGGCGCCTGGATGCTCACGCGATCGATGTCATCGTTGCTCTTCGGGGTGAGCCCGACCGACCCCGCGACCTTTGCCGCGATCTCGGTGCTGCTCGTGAGCATCGCGGCGATCGCCAGCCTCGTCCCCGCCACCCGGGCGGCACGGGCCGATCCCGTGCGCGCGCTGAGAGGCGAGGACTGAACGACGCGCGCGGCGCGTGGGGCTCATGCCGCAACGAGCAGCCAACCACAGAGGCACGGAGGGCACAGAGGATTCACAGAGAACAGCTATTAATGGTTTTCTCTGTGCAACCTCTGTGTGCTCTGTGCCTCTGTGGTGAGCTGCTCGTTGCGCGACCGGTTACGCGCTACTGTGGCAATACCGCCACACCGTCGGGCGTGCCCGGTAACGGCACCGAGCGCAGTACCGTCATTGACGCAACGTCGATGGCGGTGATCGCGCCGCGCTCGGGGTGCGTCACGTAGGCTCGCCTGCCATCCGCGCTCAGGGCGATGACCTTGGGGCCGGCAGGTACCGAGACAGCCGAGGTGCGCCGGCGCGTGCGGACGTCCCACGCGGCGATCGTCGAGTCGCCGCCCTGCACGATGAGCGCGGTGCGACCGTCGGGCGTGAACAGCACGCGTCCAGCTCCGGGCAAACCCGCATCCCTACTCACCTGTCTGCCGCTCACGGCATCGAAGATGGTGAGCGTGCCCTCGCGGAAGTTCACCGACCACACTTCGCGACCGTCGGGAGTCGCGGCGGCGTCGATCTCGCCTTCCGCGCCGGGCAGGATTCTCTCACGTCCGCTTCGCCGATCGACGAGCGTCACCGCGCCGCCCTCGAGGTTGGCGACCACGACCGAACCGGCTGGACCTTCCGACTCGAGCATCCAGCCACCATCCCGTTGAACGGGCAGCCGTCGACGTATCGCCCCCGATGCCGCGTCGATCTCCAGCACCAGCTTCTTCGGCGCGGCGGCCGCCCACACCGTTTTCCCGTCGGCGTCGGCGTCCACGTCGTGCACGGCGATCGAATCGGGCAGCGCCCACGTCGCCGCCACGCGCGCCGGCTCGACCAGCTCGAGCACCGAGATCGTCGTGTCGCCGGCGTTGGCGATGAACGCGCGGCGGCCATCTCGCGAGGCGGAGATCTCGTGGGGACCGCGTCCCACGGGCAGCGCGGCCACGCGATCGAGGGTGTGCGCATCGAGCAGCGCGACGCTGTCGCGCTCCGATAAGGACACGGCGACCACCTCGCGCGGCCGCGGCGCGAGCGGGACACGGTACATGCGGACCGGCTCCATCTTCGCCGAATCGAGCGTGCCGGCGTTCATGCGATCGATCTGCGAGTTGCCGATGAAGACATACTCGCCATTCACGACCTCCCCCGTTGGCGAGGTGCGGCTGTCGGCGGTGTTGGCCTCGAGGAGCGTGCGGCCGGTGATGGCGCGGTAGCCCCGATCCATCGGATAGCGTGCCACGCGCCAGAACACTCCCCAGTGGTGGGCGATGAGTGCGCCGTCGGCGAAGGCCAGCCCGTCGATGCCGGAGACGTTCACCGAGTCGGGTGTGGTCAACCGCCAGCTCTCGCCGCGATCGAGCGCGACCACCTGCACGTGGTCGAGGTCGGCCACGAAGAGGTAGCGACCGTCATCGGAGATGGTGATGCCATTGGGTGCGGTGACGTGGCCGATGGCGGCGAAGGGCTCCAGCGCCGCGGCTCCAGGCCGAAGGACCCATACGCGCGCGGGATCGGTGGCGGTGAGGTACACCGTTCCATCGGGCGCGGTCGTGATGTCATTGAAGAAATGCTTCCCGCCCCCGGCGGGCGTGTGACGCGACCGCAGCACGCCGGTGCGGACGTCGAGCGCGAGCAGCGCGGGCGTGGTTGTGTCGCCGGGTTGGTCGTAGCGCGCGTTGCTGGCCACCCACAACGTGCGACGCACCGTGTCGACGTGGATGCCCACGACCGAGGCGAGCCCGCTCGCTCGCCCCGCCCGTTCGCTCACGGTGCCATCCTCGGCGATGGCCACGATCTTGTTCTTGTTGAGGCTCCCCACCAGCACGCTGCGCGTGCCGGGATCCCAGGCGGTTCCCTCCGGCACCAGGTCGCGCTCCTCGAGCACGGCCCAGGCGCGCGCCGCGGCGAGCGGTGTATCCATGCGCGCCGCGCGCGCGGCGATGTCGGCCGTGTCGAGCATCTGCTTCACGGGCGCGAGCGCCGGCTCCTCGAGCGCCCGCCGCGCGTAGCGCGCGTCCCAGCGCAACAGCTTGCGCACGGCATCGACAGCACCCGTGGTGCGGCCGGCAGCAGCCAGCGCGATGGCGCGCGACAGCACGACACTCGGATGATCCGGGTGCGCGCGGGCAAGCGAGTCGGCGAGGAAGACGGCGCGCTCGTGGCGCCCGGAATCGGCACTACGCCGCACTTCCTGCAGGCGCGCCTGAAGGTTGGCAAAACCCTGCGCCGATGCCGGCGCCGTGAGCAGAGCGACGATCGGGAGGACGGCCAGGAGCAATGTGAGAGAACGCATGGCTCCATCTCTTCTGAGGTGCAGATACGAATCGCTCAGCGATCGAGTCTCGGGAAGGCCCACAAAGCAAGCTGGACATAACCCTGACGTCGGGCGGCGCCAGGCACGATCGAGCGCTCGGCGACCCGAATTGGCGCCGGTCGAAGCGCGCGTGGCGCGTGGCGCGAAAGGAGCGCCTGTTCTAATGGACAATGGATTGCTCGCGTTGAGCAGAGCAGGACACGGATGGGGCGGGACGCAGGACGCGAATGCACGAGCTGGGCGGGCGATAAGCGAAGTGTCGCTTGTGCCTGTACTCTCTACGTCAGAAGTTCCGCGTTCCGTGTCTCGCATCCCTTATCCGGCCTTCCGCAAATGAAGATTAATCTCGTCCTCATACTCGCCCTCGCACTGCCCGCGCCCTTGCTCGCGCAGGATCACGCCGCCCACGCACAGCATGCCGCGTCCGTCAAGGCGCCGGCGCTCGCCGGTCAGGACGCCTATGCCGCAATCGCGGAGGTGGTGCGCATCCTCGATGCCGATTCGTCCACCGACTGGTCGCGCGTCGATCTCGAGCGGCTGCGGCAGCACCTCGTGATGATGAACGAGGTCACGCTCAACTCGATCGTGCGGCAGGACAGCGTGCCGGGCGGCGCGCGCATGGACGTGACCGGCAGTGGAAGGACGGCCGAAGCGATCCGGCAGATGCTCCGCGCCCACGCGGCCGAGCTCGACGCCATGTCAGACCTGCGCGCTGAAGCGGTGGAGATCACCGACGGCATCCGCCTCACCGTCACGGCACGGGATGCCGCCAACGCACGAGCCGTGTCACGCATTCGCGGGCTCGGCTTCGCCGGTCTGCTCACGCTCGGCGATCATCACGGCCCGCACCACCTCGCGCTCGCTCGAGGGTCGCAGCCGCACCGGCACTGATCGCGGGTCGCGGGGACATCGGTCACGCGGCGAGGACAGCCTTTCCGGCCTACGCGCCTGACGATATCCTCGCCGAATGATTCCATCGAAGAGG
>DATFFQ010000070.1:0-4759 GCA_035249955.1 Gemmatimonadaceae bacterium | reverse complement strand
CTCTTCGAGCTGGCGACGGATGGACCGGGGTTCACGATCGACGAGCCGGTCGACCGCCTCGGCGAGCAGCTCCAGCTCCCTCGACAATACGAGACAGCTCGCTCGCGGATAGCGGCGGTGCTTCCCGAGATTCATCCGCCTCCACCGGCGCGCAGCGCGTAATGGAAGTAGGCAGCGCTCAGGCTCCCGGCAACAGCAGCACCTTACCCATCGTTCCTCGCCCCTCCAGCGCGCGGTGTGCGTCCGCCGCCCCGCCGAGCGCATAGCTCCGGCCGATGTGAACGTGGAGCTCGTTCCGCGCAACCCAGGTGAAGAGGTCGCTGGTTCGGGCCAGGAGCTCCTCGCGCGTCGCGGTGTAGTGAGCGATCGTCGGCCGCGTCAGGTAGACCGATCCTTTCCGATTCAACACCTGCGGGTCGAGGGGCGGCACCGGTCCACTGGACTGCCCGAACAGCACGAGCATGCCGCGCGGACTCAGACAGTCGAGACTCCCATCGAACGTGGTCTTGCCGACCGAGTCGTAGACGACGCGCACCCCGCGGCCATCCGTCAGCCGGCGGACTTCGGCGACGAAGTCCTGCTCGGTGTACCGCACCACTGCCTCCGCCCCCGCGCGCGTAGCGAGCGCGGCTTTCTCGGCGGTCGACACCGTCGCGATGACGCGGGCGCCTCGCCGAGTCGCGATCTGGCAGAGGAGAAGCCCGACACCGCCCGCGGCGGCGTGGACGAGGCACCAGTCCCCTCGCGCCAGCGGATACGTCGAGGTCGCGAGATAGTGCGCCGTCACGCCTTGCAGGATGGCGGCGCCCGCGAGACGCGTGTCGATACCATCGGGAATGGGCACCAGGCGGCCGGCGGGAGCGAGCGCGAGCTCGGCATAGGAGCCCAATAGCGACACCGACGCGACACGGTCGCCGACACGCACGTCCGTGACGCCCTCTCCCAGGGCAGCGACCGTCCCCGCGCCCTCGGTCCCGGGTGTGAATGGCAGCGGTTGCGCGTAGAGTCCCTTCCGCTGGTAGATGTCGATGAAGTTGACGCCCACCGCCTCGAGGCGAACGAGCGCCTGACCCGGCCCCGGGCGTGGGTCGGGCACGTCGGTGAGTCGCAGGACATCAGGCCCGCCGTTCTCGTGCACCCGAATCGCTTTCATGAGCCCTCTGCAGTGACCTCGAGTACTGCCGCGACCTCGACCGCCACGTTGAACGGAAGCGAGCCCGATCCGATGGCGGCTCGCGCGTGCTTCCCGGCTTCGCCGAATACCTCCACGAAGAGGTCGGAGGCGCCATTCAGGACGGCCGGGTGATCGGTGAAGTCGGGGACGGCGTTCACGAATCCATCCACCTTGCACACGCGCCTGACGCGATCGAGACTCCCGAGAAACGCCCGGGCCTGAGCGAGCACGTTGAGCGCGCAGAGCCGCGCGGCTTCGCGCGCCGCTTCTGGAGTGATATCCTGCCCGACCTTGCCCACGTATCTCAGCTCGCCGTCCCACGAGGTGATCTGTCCCGAGACGTAGAGCGTGTTCCCGCTCTGCACGCACGGGACGAAGTTGGCGACCGGTTTGGCGGCCGTGGGCAGCTCCAACCGCAGCTCGTCGAGGCGATCGTCGATGGCTCCCGGCATCGGTTCCTCCAAGGTGCGTGCTGCTCGTCGTCGTTAGGCAGGGGTGGTCGGTGGTGCCTGACGGGCGAAGTCGACAGCGACCGTGTTTCCGCCGCTCACGACGACACCGATTCGCTCGCCGGGCCCCGGCTGATATCGCCCCGACACCAGGGCCGCGAACGCGGCCGCCCCGCCCGGCTCGGCGACGATGCGAGCGAGCTCCCACAGCGCGTGCTGGGCCGCTTCGATGGCCTGGTCTGGGACCAGCACGACGCGCTCCACGTGAGCGCGCGCGATGGGGAAGACGCGCTCTCCCACACGGCGCGGGGCGAGTGAGTCGGCGGCGATGCCTCCCATCTCCGCGTCAACCGGCCGTCCCGCCGAGAGCGCGCGTGTCAGTGTTGGTGCGGCTTCCGGCTCGACGCCAATGACTCTCACGCTCCCTGCGTACCAGGCTGCGATCCCTCCGATCAATCCGCCTCCGCCGACGGCGACGAGCAGTGTGTCGAGCGAGGGACTCTGCTGCTCGAGCTCGAGCGCGAGGGTGCCCTGTCCGGCCAGCGTCTCATCGGCGTCGAACGCGTGCACCGGCATGGCGGCGCTCTGTGCCTCAAACGCTTCACTCGCGGCGAGGGCATCGGCGTAGCGTGATCCGGTCACGACCAGCTCGGCGCCATAGCGGCGAATGCGCTCGATCTTGGCCGGTGACGAGATCGTGGGAACGAAGATCGTCGCCCGAATCCCGAGCTTCCTCGCCGCGTACGCAACCGCGGTGCCGTGATTGCCGCCGGACGCGGCGACCACCCCCGCCTCGGGTACAGGCCGACTCAGGAGGTTCGCGAAGGCACCGCGCGTCTTGAAGGAGCCAGCGTGCTGGAGCAGCTCGAGCTTGAGTGTCACCCGATCGCATCCAGGAGCTGCATCGCTGGCGTCGATGTCGAGCACCGGTGTGCGGCGGATGTACGAACGAATGAGCGCCTCCGTCTCGGTGATGCGCGCTCGCGTCAGCGGTGACTCTACGGTCGTCGTCATCGGCCCTCTCTTCGCAGCGTGTGGGTGACGCACTCGAGGCCCTGGAGCATGGGTGGTGGCGTTCGGGACACGAGCGTCAGCGGATCTGTGCGACGTAGTCGGCCGGCAGCTTCAGGCGGCGAGCGAGGTCCCGCAGCTTCGCGCCGTAGCTCGGCTCGGCGTTGCCGGCGCGTTCCGGCTCGGCGAGGTTGTAGCAGAGCGCGGCGATGCGCGTGCCATCCTCGAGCTCCACGAGGATGCCTTCGGGCCGGTACGCCTGCACGCTCGGGTCCGCGTAGAGCCTCTCGATCTCATCGTGACTGAGCTGCGTCACGACACCGTACGCGCGATGGTCCGTGGCAGGTACGAGCGCGGCCCGCCGTCCGACCCTGAGGGCGAACCCCGGAACCGATGCCACGCGCACGGGAGCAGGCTCGAGCCCGCGGGCGCGAAGCAGATCCGGGTCCATGAACAGCCCGTAGAAGAAGACGTCGATGCGTCGTGCTCCTGCCATGGTGGCTCTCCGGCGCCCGTGCGTTGCATCTTGATACTTCGGTATATCGGCATATTGTTAATTGCCGAATGTACTGGCCGCAAGAGGCGAGCGTGGGTGCACGGCTTGACCCCGGTGCGGCACTTCGCAAATTGCCGATATGACGACGGTGACGGCCATCCGTGCGCTCGCCAACGAGCGCCGGCTCCAAATCCTGGACTGGCTCAAGGACCCCGAGGCGCATTTTCCCCCGCAGACCGACGGTGACCTCGTGCGCGACGGGGTGTGCGGCGTGCTCATCGCCCGCAAGCTCCGCCTGAGCCAACCGGCCGTGAGTGAGCATCTCCAGGTGCTCGCCCGGGCCGGGCTGCTCCGCCCGAAGCGCATCAAGCAGTGGACGTTCTACAAGCGCGACGAGGCGCGGATCAGGGCGCTCAAGCGGGAGATCCTGGCCAGCATCTGACGCGAAGACTTCGCGTCCATCCTCGATGTGGACTCCGGCGCCGTGCAACTCCCACGCGGCTTGCCCACACCCGCGGTGTCCGCTCGCTCCGTTACGCGGGCCGCTTCCCGATCCGCATCGAGGACATCGCCGGCGGGGAGCGCCACATCTTCATCGACACCGCGGGCGGGCGTGTCGAGCGGATTACCGATGGGAACGCCTTCCGGCCGGAGTACCGCTGACTGTCGGACTCCATGACCGCGCGGCCACGGCGGGCGTTCACGGTCGACGAAGAGAGAGCCGCCACACGCGAGTAAGCTCCGTGACGTTACCGGAGCTAATGCCGCTTGGGGTACCTTCCCAGCCCCGATCGATCCGTCACGCAGGTGGCCTCGTGGCACCCAAGGTGCGAATAAGCCGTCGGGATTGCGTAGACAAGTCGGCCGTAAGGCCGGGGAGAGGTCTCATGGACCAGCAGACAATGCTCATTTTCATCGTGGCCCTCGTGGTGCTCGGAGGCGTCGCGGTGTGGCTCACCATGCAGCGGCGGCGCAGCGACCGACTCCGCGCGCAATACGGTCCGGAGTACGAGCGGGTCGTGCGCGAGAGCGGCGACCGGCGTCGCGCTGAAGCCGAGCTCGAACATCGCGCCGAGCGCGTTGAACAGCTGCACATTCGCCCGCTCGAGGAAGACGAGCGCGCGCGGTTCGCCGAGTTGTGGCGTGCCGACCAGGCCCGGTTCGTGGATGATCCGAAAGGCGCGGTGACGGAGGCCGATCGCCTGGTGGCCGATCTCATGATCGCGCGCGGGTATCCCGTGGCTGACTTTCAGCAGCGGGCGGCGGACATCTCGGTGGACCACCCCCGTGTGGTCGAGAACTATCGGGCGGCGCGCGACATTGCGGTGCGGCACCAGCGCGGCGAAGCGAGCACCGAGGACTTGCGACAGGCGATGGTCTACTATCGGGGGCTCTTCTCCGAGCTCCTCGAGCAACGGGCGCCAGAAGGAGCGGAGGCACGACCATGAATGAGCGTGACCAGGAGCGTCTGACAACCGCCGATCTCGCGTCGGCGGCCGAACGTCGCGACACCGACGAGCGCGAGCGCCTAGTGACGACCGATCGCGAGGCATCTCTTCCGCGCGACGCCGCCCCTGCGGATCGTGGCACTGCGCAGGTTGCGAGGAGCGCCGATGAGGATCGGGTAGT
>DATFFQ010000069.1:0-7801 GCA_035249955.1 Gemmatimonadaceae bacterium | reverse complement strand
CGATCGATCGGGCGAGCCTGGACGCGAATTGGGCGGCTCCCACCAGCGCATAGCTGTACGCGCCCCGCGAGAATGGGTCGTGCTGCCAATCGTGGGTCCAGCAGTCCTCCAGCCGCGAGTCGATCCTGCGGCGGGACACGCCAAGGTGCGCGGCCAGCGATGCGACGGCGCGATCCTGCATCTCCTGAGTTGATGTGCCGCTCAGTCGCTCGGCTGCTGGCCCGCCGGCCCAGCCGACCATCACCGGCACGCGCGCCGGATGCAGCGACCACCACACCGGCACGTCGGCTGGACCACCGTGGAGAAAGCTCATCGCCTCCAACGATGCCTCGTTGGGCAGCGAGCGGAGCGTGTCCGTCCACCATCGATCGCGAAAGAGCAGCACCACGCGCACCACCGCCCCCATCGTGAGCCTGCTCCGCGTCTCCTCGAGCACGGAAAGCCGAGGCACAAAGTCGATCGATGCCTCCTCCCCCGAGGGAGCGAGGAGAACGCCGAGCGGGACGGTGACGATCGCCGCCTGAGCAGCGATCGTTCTCGAGCGCAGGGCGCGCGCGCCCGATCCGCGTGCGGAGAGCTCGACGCAGCCGCGCTGCCATTCTATTCGCTCTACCACGCACTCGGTGACGACACGATCGGCGAGCCCTCTGGCGAGAAAGGCCGGAACGGCATCATAGCCGGCGGCGATGCGCATCATCCGCTGCTCCTCCTTGTCGTCGCCGGGGCTCCCGCCGTCGGCGAGCGCCTGCGCCGAGATGCGCCGAGCGTCGGCGGCGTGGAATCCCTCGACAAACTGACGCGCGAGCTGTCGCTCGTCGGCCGCCGAACGGCCCCCAGGCTTGTCGTGGAGAAACTCGGCAAACGACCGGTCGGGCGCGTCACCATTCAGGTGGCGCATCACGACATCGAGCCGCTTCCAGAAGTCGTACAACCGTGTCAGTCGCCCACCTCGCGAGCGCCAGCGCTGTCCTTCGATGTGATAGGCGAGAAGCCCGGCCTCGTCGATGATCTCGGCGACCTCCGGCGCGCTACCATGAACGAACTCCGCGCCGAGCTCGATCGGATGGGCGAGGCGCGCGTCGCGGACGGTGAGGATGCGTCCGCCGATGCGATCCCGAGCCTCGAGGACCACCGTGCGGAGCCCGCGCTCCTCGAGCACACGCATCGCCGCCAACCCCGCAACCCCAGCTCCGACGATGGCCACATCACATGCGAGTTTCATTTCCAAGGTCGTTTCGAGCCGCTCTGACGACGCGCTGCGCGATGTGCGAAGCCGAGGTTGCGGCCAGCCTATTGCGCAAGAAGACACGATTTGACATCTACGGCCGGCGTCCAAAGCAAACCTCATACGCGTGATGCGTGCCCTCACGGTCCTACCCCGTACCGCCCGCTCCCTGCGATTGGAGAATGTGCCGGAACCCACCATCGACCAGGGTGCCGTGCTCGTGCGCGGGATCGCGCTCGGCGTCTGCGGCACCGACCTCGAGATCATCGACGGACAGCACGGCGAGGCCGCGCCCGGGAGCGAGCGGCTGATCCTCGGCCACGAGTCGCTCGGTCGCGTGGAGGAAGCACCAGCCGACTCGGGGCTCGCCAGGGGTGATCTCGTCGTCGGCATCGTGCGGCGCCCCGATCCGGTGCCGTGCTCGAGCTGCGCCGTGGGCGAATGGGACATGTGTCGCAACGGCAAATACACCGAGCACGGCATCAAGGCCCTCGATGGCTTCGGGGCGGAGTGGTATCGTCTCGAGCCGGACTTTGCCATCATGGTCGATCCCGCACTCGGGGTGCTCGGGGTGCTCGTCGAGCCGGCGAGCATCGTGGCGAAGGCGTGGGAGCACACCGAGCGCATTGGTCACCGTGTCCACTGGGAGCCGCGGACGCTGCTGGTGACCGGTGCCGGGCCCATCGGTCTCCTGGCGGCGTTGCTCGGCGCGCAGCACGGGCTCGAAGTTCACGTCTTCGATCGGAATGAGTCGGGACCGAAGCCCGAGCTGGTGCGCGACCTGGGCGGTACGTACCATACCGCAAGCCTAGACAGTCTAGGTATCGTGCCCGACGTCGTGATGGAGTGCACCGGCGCGCCCGCCGTCGTCTTCGACGTGCTCGACGGCACGTCGCGGGGAGGCGTGGTCTGCCTCACCGGTGTATCGTCCAGCGGGCAGCGCATGCCGGTGGATGTGGGACTGGTGAATCGGACGCTCGTGCTGCAGAACGACGCGGTGTTCGGATCGGTGAACGCCAACCGCCGGCACTACGAGGCGGCGGTCGCGGCGCTGGTGGCCGCCGACCGCGACTGGCTGGCGCGGCTCATCACGCGCCGCGTACCGCTGGACCGGTGGGAGGAGGCGTTCGCCGACCGACCCGGCGATGTGAAGACGGTGATCGAGCTCGAGCCCTCAGGAGGTCGTTAGGCATCGACATGCCCGGACGAATCGAAGATTACGCGCTCCTCGGCGACTGCGAGACGGCGGCGCTCGTGGCGAAGGACGGCTCGATCGATTGGCTCTGCTGGCCGCGCTTCGACTCGGGTGCGTGCTTCGCCGCCCTGCTCGGCGGCCCCGAGCACGGGCGGTGGCGCATCGCCGCCGAGGCGGACAACGCGCGGGTGCGGCGTCGATATCGAGAGAACACGCTCATCCTCGAGACGGAGATCGAGACCGATGATGGCGCCGTGACCGTCATCGACTTCATGCCTCCGCGCGGTGAGGCGTCCGATCTCGTGCGGCTCGTCGTCGGGCGCCGCGGACGGGTGGCGATGTGCACCGAGCTCGTGCTCCGCTTCGGCTACGGCTCGATCGTCCCCTGGGTGACGCGGCTGGACGATGGGTCGCTGCGCGCGATCGCCGGTCCCGACATGGTCGTGCTGCGCACCAACGTCGCGCTGCACGGCGAGCGCCTGACGACCACCGGCCGATTCATCGTCACGGCAGGCGAGACCGCGGCGTTCGTGATGACGTACTCGGCATCGCACCTCCCGGTCCCGAAGCCGGTGGACGCGATCGCCGCGCTCGTGGAAACGGAGCTCTTCTGGCGGGAGTGGGCGAGTCGCTGCACGTACGGCGGACAATGGTCCGATGCGGTCCTGCGCTCGCTCCTCACCCTCAAGGCGCTGACCTATCGGCCGACCGGTGGCATCGTCGCCGCGCCCACCACGTCGCTGCCGGAGCGCATCACCGGCGTGCGCAACTGGGACTATCGATTCTGCTGGCTGCGCGATGCCACGCTCTCGCTGCTCGCGCTCATGGATGCGGGGTACTACGAGGAGGCAGCGGCCTGGCGTGACTGGCTGCTGCGCGCCGCCGCCGGAAGCCCGTCGCAGCTTCAGATCATGTACGGCATCGCCGGTGAGCGGCATCTCCCCGAGCTCACCATCGGCTGGCTTCCCGGCTACGAGCGCTCGGCGCCGGTGCGCATCGGCAACGCGGCGCACGGGCAGCTGCAGCTCGACGTGTTCGGTGAGGTGCTCGACGCGCTCTACCAGGCGCGCGCCGGCAGGCTGGATGGCAGCGCCGAGAGCTGGCAGCTGCAGCAGGCACTCGTCAGGCATCTGGAGACGGTGTGGGAGCTGCCTGACGAGGGGATCTGGGAGGTGCGCGGACCGCGCCAGCACTTCACGCACTCGAAGGTCATGGCCTGGGTAGCCGTGGACCGCGCGATCAAGAGTGCCAGGCAGTTCAACCTGCCCGGCCCGGTGGAGCGGTGGAGCGCCCTGAGGGCCCGCATCTGCGACGACGTGTGCAAGCAGGCCTGGGATTCCGAGCTCGGCTCGTTCGTGCAGGCCTATGGCTCCAAGGCGCTCGACGCCAGCCTGCTGCTGATGGCGCTGGTCGGCTTCCTCCCCGCGAGCGACCCACGCGTGCGGGGCACGGTGGAGGCGATCGAGAGGCGCCTGATGGTCGACGGCCTGGTGCTGCGCTACGACACGACCGCCACCGATGATGGGCTCCCGGTGGGCGAGGGGGCCTTCATCGCCTGCAGCTTCTGGCTGGCCGACAACTATGCGCTCCTCGGCCGATACAACGACGCGCGCCGGATGTTCGAGCGGCTACTCGATCTGCGGAACGACGTCGGGCTCCTGTCCGAGCAGTACGACCCCCGGACACGCCGGCACCTCGGCAACTTCCCCCAGGCGTTCTCGCATCTGGCGCTGGTCGACACAGCCTTCAACCTGGCGCACGCCGAGCGGCCCGCCGAACAGAGAGCGGCGACGGGACTGGCGGCTTCGTAAGAGAGTGATTGCGGGGTCCCTCTGTCGAGTCGCCTTGCAGGGATTAACGGCAGTGATTTCCAGTGATGGACAATGGCGCTCTCTGCCCGGCCACCCAGCAAGGGACTAATGGGAGTGATTCCCCGAGGACAAGTGGGAGGGCCCTTGGTAGGGCCACCTAGCAACGGACTAGAGGTAGTGATTTCCAGTAATTCAGTGCTGCATGAGAGAGTAAGAGCGTAAAGGGGCACACCCTTACGCTCTCATCTCTCAGCTCCTACTAAATTACTGGAAATCACTACCTCTAGTCCGTTGCTACCCGGCCGAACAGAGCAGCCTGCATTGGTCCATCGCCACAGAGGGGCCTGCATGGGTCCATAGCCGGGAATCAATCCCTTTGGTCCCTTGCTATCGGCCTTGCAGAAGGGCATCCCTACTTCCTCCCTTCCCGCGGATGGCAAGCGTAAACGCCGCCCTTCTCCGTCGCGCGATCGGGATGCGCTGCCCCGTTCCCAGTACCGCGACCAGGTTGCGGTCGTCCGTCCACGTCAATTCGCGGATCGCGTCCACGCGCACGAGCGCTCGCCGGTGGGCGCGGAGGAAGCCATCGGTGCGCACGCGCCGCTCCAGATCACGCAGGGGGAGGCGCAGCAGGTAGCTGCGGCGATCCGTCCAGATGCGGGCGTAGTTGCCGGCGGACTCGATCCAGTCGATCTCACGCACGGGCACGACGACCGCGCCGCGGGTGGTGGTGACAATGAGCGGCGCGCTGCTCGGCGCTGCACCGGCGCGGAGCTGGGCCGTCACACGCTTCATGGTGGTCGCGAAGCGTGCTTCGGTGGGAGGCTTGAGCAGGTAGTCGAGCGCCTGCGCGTCGAAGGCGCGGAGCGCGAACTGCGCGTAGGCGGTGAGGATCACCACCACCGGCATCCGCTCCGGTGTGCGGCGCCGGATGACCTCGAAGCCATCCAGGCCGGGCATCTGGATGTCGAGGAAGATGACGTCCGGCTTCAGCTCCTCGAGCGCGGCGAGCACCTGCCGTCCGTCGCGACATTCGCCGACGACAGTGTAAGCCGGGTACGCCGTGAGCCGCTGGCGCACGCCAAGCCGGGCGGCGGGCTCGTCATCGGCGATGAGCACACGCCACTTCGCGTCAGGCATCGCTCAGCGCCACCGACAGCTCCCGGTACGGGACGCGCAACGTAGCGATCGTTCCACCGGGACCGTTGGACGCAACGATCAACGATGCATGCACACCGTACAGCGAGTGCAGGCGCTCCCGCGTGTTGGCGATCCCTCCTCCCGCCGCCTCCTTGCGTTCTGCGTGCGGCGGAATGCCGGCGCCGTCGTCGGTTACGCGCACCTCCAGCACGGCGCCGTCGCGGCGGGCCGCGATCGCCACCCGGCCGCCCTCCAGGCTGCGCGCGATCCCGTGTCGTACCGCGTTCTCGGCCAGGTGCTGGACGGCGAGCGTGGGGACAGCGGCGCCGAGCACGGCGTCGTCGACGTCGAACGTCGCTCGCAGGCGGTCGGTGAAGCGCGCCTGCTCGATGTCCAGGTACTGCTGCACCACCTCGATCTCTTCGGCGAGCGTGACCTCGTGCGACTGCTCGCGGCTCAACGTCCGGCGCAGGATCTCGCTCAGCTGCTCGGCGATGCGGGCGGTCCCCGTGCCGTCTCCCTCGCGTGCCCGGACGGCGATGGTGTTGAGGGCGTTGAAGAGAAAATGCGGGTTGACCTGACTCTGCAGCGCCGCGAGCCGGGCCCGTGTCAGACGCGCCTCGAGCTGAGCCATCTGGATGTCGCGCTCTCGCGTCTGGCCGAAGTGGCGAATGGCGTGTTCGACTCCGACGATCGAGAAGTAGATGATCGGCCCGAAGGGGAGCGAGGTGACGAACCAGCGGAAGGTGCGCTGGAAAATCCCGACGGTGCCGGCGGGCATACTTCCCGGAAGCGCGTCCGGCAACGAGAGGAGCGCCGGCAGCAGCCCCTGGAAGATGAAGCCGGCCACGAGCCAGTACGCCATCGCGAAGAGCAGGTGCAGCGGTGCGCGCAGCGCAATGCGCCCCTCGGTGAACGGCCAGCGACGGGACGCCGCGAACACCACCGGCGCCAACGCGGCACAGACTACCCATCCGCTCTGCGCCAGCACGATCTGGCGGATACGGGGCGGCTGGCCGGTGAGCGCCCATTCGGCCACGAAGGCCAAGGTGCCCAGCGCCACCAGGATGAGTGGCGCGCAGAGGAGCATCCAGAGCGCGATCCGTCGCTCGATCGTCATCCGCCGACGCTATGTACTCAGCGCCGTAGTGGCAATGGTGCAAACCGTTCAGCCCGCTGGCTGCACCGCTCACGTACCAACGCCCCTCGCGCTCGTTGAGGCGCGCACCATCCGCGTCATGATGCGGGCCGCTCGCGTCACCGTCGTTGCGCGGCGCGCGCGGGCGCTGCCATCGTGCTTCGCAACCGGAGGGGAACCATGCTGCGCGACGCACTTCGCCGCCCATTCCTGAGAATGCACATCCCGGCACTGGCCGTGACGATCCTCCTCGCTGCGCGCCCGGTCGACGCGCAGTCGGGCGTCGTCGAGCAGGACTCGACGCTCGACAACCTCAACCACGCGCCGGGCTACGTCACCGCGCCACTCGGCACGCTCGGCAACGTGATCCGTCGCGGATCTGGTCCCACCGACGTCGTCATCATCGCCGGGTGGGGATTCGGCGCCGAAGAGTACGAGCGATTCATGCAGGTCCACGCTACACGGTATCGTATGGTGGCTGTGACCCTACCGGGATTTGCCGGCACGCCGGCCCCGCCGATGCCGCCGGCGGGAACCAGCTACGGCGAGGCGACGTGGACGCGGGCGGCGGCGGAGGGGATCGCGCGGCTCATCCGGCGCGAAGGGCTCCGGCGTCCGATCATCCTCGGTCACTTCATCGTCGGAACGCAGATCGGCGTCCGTCTCGCGCTCGATCACCCAGACCTCGTGGGCGGCCTGGTGATCGTGGGCGGCGAGCCGATGCGCTTCATCCCATCGCGCCGTGACTCCTCGGGCAAGACCGCCATGCCGCCTGACGAGCGCGTGGCCGGTGTCGACCAGTTCATCGCCCCACGGTGGTTCAAGACGGTCACGCGCAAGACGTGGATCGCGAACAACTACACGCCGGTGCTGTACGCCACCGACTCTGTCCGCGCCGGGGAGCTGTGGAGGAAGTCGTCGGCCGAGCCGTTGCCGGTGCTGGTGCGATACCTCGCCGAGTACTACGCGACGGACGCGCGCGAGGATTTCAGGCGGCTAGCGGTTCCGACGCGGGTGCTGGTGCCGAGCTTCACCGAGGAGATCCTGGCCGATCCCAGGCAATCGTGGGCCAAGCAGCTCTTTCACGATTCGTGGGACAGCGTGCGGGTGATCAATCCGCGACTCGAGATACGAAGGGTAGAGGGCGCGCGGGTATTCATCACGGAGGATCGGGCGGAAGCGGTGGGGAAGGCGATCGACGATGTCCGCAGAGCGAGATAGGCGAGCTCTCTGTTCGGCCGGGTAGCAACGGACTAACGGTAGTGATTTCCAGTAATTCAGTACTGCTTGAG
>DATFFQ010000068.1:0-17083 GCA_035249955.1 Gemmatimonadaceae bacterium | reverse complement strand
CCGCTCGTGATCTATGCCACCGGTGAGACGCATACCTGGGTCGACAAGTTCGCCGATCTGTGTGGCCTTGGCACCCGCGCGATTCGACGTATCGCGGTCGATGTCGATGGGCGCATGCGTGCCGATGCGCTTCGTGCGGCGATCGTCGCCGACAAGGGCGCCGGGGCGATTCCAGGCTTCGTGATCGGCAGCGCCGGCACCGTGAGCACCGGCGCCATCGATCCGCTCGACGAGCTGTCCACGATCTGCGCCGAGCATGGCGTGTGGTTCCACGTCGATGGAGCGTACGGGGCGCCGGCGGCGGCGCTGCCCGATGCACCGGCCGAGCTCGCGGCACTTTCTCGCGCGGACTCGGTCGCCGTCGACCCGCACAAGTGGCTGTACGCGCCGATCGAGGCGGGGTGCGTGCTGGTGCGCGATGCGGAGGCGCTGCGCACGAGCTTCTCCTTCCACCCCCCGTACTATCATTTCGAGGGCTCCGCCGACGACCCGCCCACCAATTTCTTCGAGTGGGGGCCGCAGAACACGCGAGGATTCAAGGCACTCAAGGTGTGGCTCGGCATCCGGCAGGCAGGGCGTGAAGGGATCGTGGCGTCCATTGCCGACGACATCGCGCTGGCGCGGCGCATGTACGAGCGAGTCGGCGAGTATGCCGAGCTCGAGCGGCTGACTTGCGGGCTGAGCATCACGACGTTCCGGTACGTGCCGCCGGAGCTGCGCGAGCAGGCGAACGCGCCCGACGTACAGGAATACCTGAACGAGCTGAACCAGGCGGTGCTCACCGCGGTCCAGGAGAGCGGTGAAGCCTATCCCTCCAACGCCGTGATCGGCGGCAAGTACGCCATCAGGGCCTGCATCGTGAACTTCCGGACGACCGCCGCCGATGCGGATGCACTTCCCGAGATCGTGGTCCGACACGGCCGCGCGGTGCACGAACGGCTGCGGGTGGCGCGTGGCGGGTAGCGAGTCGCGCGTAGCGGGTGGCGGGTGGCGCGTAGCGGGTGGCGCGTGGCGCGGAAAGGTTGATCCCGCGTAAGCAATTCGGGGCTGGGCGGCATCTCAGAGGTGTGACAGCAACGGCGCTACGCGCTAGCTACCCGCTACGCGCCACCCGCGAGGGCGACCGCATCGACGACTCCCAGATATCCGAGCCCGGCCACGACGCTGTGACCGCGCTGGTGCGCCGCGTCCAGGACGGGGATGTGGATGCATTCGAGCCGCTCTATCGGATGCACGCCGCTCGCGTCTACGCCCTCTGCGTGCGCATGACGGGGGACGGCGCGCGAGCGAGAGAGCTGTTGCAGGACGTGTTCGTGCGGGCATGGGAGCGCATCGGCACGTTCCGGGGCGAGAGCCTGTTCTCCTCGTGGCTGCATCGGCTCGCGGTGAACCTCGTGCTGCAGGACGAGCGCACCACGCGCCGGCGGGTGTCCCGTGTGGAAGCGCATGACGACGTGGTGCTCGTCGAGTACGCGGCGCGCGATCAGTCGCCGGAAACGCGGATGGATCTGGAGGCGGCGATCGCGGCTCTGCCGCCAAAGGCGCGACGGGTCTTCGTCCTGCACGACATGGAGGGATACACGCACGAGGAGATCGCTCGCCTCACCGGCTCGGCGCCGGGTACGCTGCGGGCGCAGCTCTTTCGGGCGCGCAGGCTGCTCATGGAGGCATTGGGACGATGAAGCATCTCAGCGACGAAGCGCTCTGGGCGCTGATCGACGATTCGCTCTCGGGAGCGGAGCGTCGCGAGACCGGCGCCCACCTGGCGGAGTGCGCGGAGTGTCGAGCGTTGCTCGAGCGCGCGCGCCGGCTGCGCGGCGCCGTCGACCAGGCGCCGCGGTCGATGGCACCACCCGAGGATGCGTGGACGGAGATCCGCGCCCGAATCGGGGCGCGGCCGCTCCCGCTGGCGGAGCGGCGCTCGGCCATGCCGCGCAGCCGATGGCTGAGTCCGGGGTGGCTGGCAGCGGCGGCGGTGCTGCTCGTGGTGCTGTCGTCGATGGTGACGGCGTGGGTGATTCGTGAGGGGCCGCGCGCCAGTGCCCCAACGCTTGCCAGCGAGCGCGGCGCGGCTGACGAGCGGGACGCGACCCCACGCTTCGTCGCCACGGACGAGCAGGAGCGAATGGAGCGTGAGCTCACGGCGCTGCTCGAGGCGCAGCGCTCGACGCTCACGCCGGAGACGGTCGCCAAGATCGAGCGCAACCTCAATGTGATCGACGCCGCCATCGAGGAGATCAAGACGGCGCTGGCCGAGGACCCCAACAATCGCGCGCTGCACGACCTGCTGCACGCGTCGTATCGCCAGAAGGCCGCGCTGCTGAAGCAGGCATCGCAGATCTCGTGAACAGGACCGGAGCCATGTCCAGAGCAGTGATGGCAGGAGTGATCCTTCTGCTGGCCACGGAAGGCACGTATGCCCAGGAGACGCCGCAACAGACGATCGAACGGCGGCGCGCGGTAACCAGTGATGTCGCCCTCAAGATCTGGATCCCCGCGGGCTCGGTTCGCATCGTCGGCTGGGATCACGATTCGCTGGTGGTCGAGGGCACCGTTCCATCGGGAGAGAGCTTCTTCTTCGGCGGCAGCAACTCGGGCATCAAGATGGGCATCGAGGACCCTCCGCCCGACCGTGTCTCGCCGCCCGCCGCGCTCGTGATCCACGCGCCCAAGCGGAGCCGGCTGAGCGTGAAGACGGTGAGCGCCGACGTTGTCGCGCGGGACGTCTCCGGCTGGTTCAACTCCGTGGGCGGACGCATCCAGCTCGCGGGACGGTCGCGCGAGGTGCAGGCCGAGACGCTCGACGGCGCGATCGAGCTCGACGTGACCGCTCCCTGGGTGCGGGCTCGTACGGGGAGCGGGCGGCTCACCGTTGGCGGGGCCGTCAACGATCTCACCGCGTCGACGGTCAGCGGGAATCTGTCGGTGACGAGCAGCGGTCTCGAGCGGGCGCGTCTCGAATCGATCTCCGGTCCGATCGCCTTCTCCGGCGCGCCGGCGCGCGCAGGGGTCATCGAGTTCGACAATCACAGCGGAGCGATCGAGATCCGCCTGGCCGCTGATGCGGGTGCCGACCTCGAGCTGACGACCGTGGCGGGCTCGATCACCAACCGCTTCAACGCGCGCAAGCCCATCGCTGGACGGCAGGGGCGTGGCCAGGATCTGGCCTTCGCCACCGACGTGACCGGCGCCCGCATCACGGCGCGCACCTTCAAGGGGCACATCCTCCTCGCCCGCCGATAGCGACATCGCGTACCCGCGGTCATCTTGGATGGGCGCGGGGCGCGGGGCGCGGGGGCCGTAGCGCGTGGGGCGTAATGCGGCATGGAGATCGGGGTGCGAACGTACGGTGTCGTGGTGCTGCTCTCGGTGGTGCCGGGGCTGTCGCTGTCGCAGGATTCCGAGTGCCGGGTACTGGCGCTCAAGCGAACCGGTGCCGACGTCACCCTCGAGGCCCTCGCCCTGCCTAACGACTCGGCGCGCGCGTTCGCCGTGAGCGAGGTGGCGGGCGTGCTCGCCCTCATCACGCCGGTCGGCGTCGGACACGCATCGACGCGGATCGACGCCACGCGCCCCAAGCTCTTCCGCGCTCGCTGCGCCGCCGGCGAGCTGCACGTCCGGACGAGAGAAACCGACGGCGTGGAGCGCGTCTATCCGGTGGTGCGGATGACCGACATGGCCGGCTACGAGCTGCGCGTCAACGTCGCGTGGAAGACGGGACAGCGCGTGTTCGTGGTGAGGGGTCTGGGACCGGTGGAGATCGATTCGGTGGGTCCGCTCGTGGATGTGTTCGAGCGTGTCGCGCCGGACAGTCAATCGGTCTACGCGCTCAGCACCGAGACCACTCGGCGCTGGCGAGGCCGGCCCGCGCGCGGTGAGGTGGAGCTGCACTACGTCCGCGAGCAGTCGTCACGCGGAGGCCACCTGCTCGCCGCGGCGCGCATCGGTGGCGGTCCCACGGGACATTTCGTCTTCGACGTGGCGGCGGGCAAGACGGTCGTCGCGCGCTCGTTCCTGCCACCGGGGACGGCGATCGAGCAGCTGAGCAGCACCGTATTCACCGAACACGGCACGCGCATGGCGCCCCCGAGGCTGAGCGGTGCCGGTGGCGAGGTCGCGCATCTGCTGGGCACCACGCGACTGGCGGGGCTCCAGGTAGGCGACATGGTGTTCGACAGCGCCGAAGTGCTCGTGCTCGACTCGCTGTCGGCGGTGGGCGGTGTGCGAGTGGACGGGATTCTCGGGCTCGATCTTCTGCTCAGGGCGGGACGAGCGAGCTGGAGCTATCCGCGCTCGCGCGGCCTGCTCACCATCCTCCGACTCGCTGACAGCGCCGCGACCGAGGCGGGGAAGGGCGTCGAGGTTCCGATCTCACTGGCCAGCGGGCACGTGTTCGTGAAGGGGAGGCTACGCGGCGTGGATGTCGACCTCATCCTCGACACCGGGTCCCCCGTGTCCTTCCTCTCCGAGCGGTCGGCGCAGGCCGGCCAGCTGGGCGGTCTGCGACCGGCGGGTGAGGTGATCGGGCTGGACGGCGTGCCCATTCAGGTGCGACTCGCGCGCGGCGTGGAGCTGGAGCTTGGGGGCGAGACCTTCCGCGGGGTGAGGCTGCACGTGGCCGAGCTGCCGGTGTTCCCCATCCTCGGGATCCGCGGCCGCCCGGGTCTGATCGGCAACGACTTCCTGAGCCGCTTTCGGAGCGTCGAGATCGATTTTGCGCGACGCCGGCTCAGGCTGATCTATTGACGCCGCCGCTCACTGTGCCGCGAGAGCGCTCTCGAGATCGCGCACCAGCCCGCGTCCATCGGTGATCACGCGGCGCGACGACACGTGGTGCTCGAGGAACCATTTGCCGCGCGATGACGACAGGTCGTCGTAGCGCACGCCCTTTCCGCCGGCGCTCGAGTGGATGATGCGGTTCTTGCCCGCGTAGATGGCCACGTGATCGATGCGGCTTCCATTGCTCGCGAAGAACATGAGGTCGCCGGGCTCGAGCGCGGCCACGCCGGACGAGAGACGTTTCCCCGCGGTCGCTTGCTGGCGCGAGGTGCGCGGCAGCTTCACGTCGTGTCGCGCGAAGACGTACTGCACGAACCCCGAGCAATCGAACCCCTTGGGCGTCGCCCCGCCGTACACGTAGCGCGTGCCGACGTATCGATCGGCCGTCGCCAGCACGCTGCTGGCTCGTGCGGCCGTGCGCGCACCGGTGCGCACATCGGCCCGTCCACGACCGAGCGTGGTGCTCACGGTCAGTGGGCCTAACGAGCCGCGGATCACCGGTGAGCCGGCGCCGAGCGTGACACTGACCGACTGCGCCGACACGAACGACGGAAGCGCTGCCGCAACGGGCAGTGCGAGAGACAGGAGCTTCACGACCGGCTACTCCGACAAGGACACCACGGGAAGGGCACCGACCGTGCCGCGCCACCGGCATCGTTGAGCGCGCGAGGAGCCGCCTAAGGGACGGTTCCGGCGTGCATGCATCGTCGACTGTACCGACGAGACGTCAATCCGCCGTCGCCTGGAGGTGACACATCCGTTTATGAGAACGGCCCGCGCTGTGGCGGGCCGTTCATCGCACGGGAACGGTGCTACGCGCTACGGCGTCACCGGCGCAGCCAATCCCACCTGCTGGAGCATGAAGGCGTAGTCGAGCGCGATCTCGCGCAGGCGGTCGTAGCGTCCGGAGGCTCCACCGTGTCCGGCGCCCATGTTGGTCACCAGTAACAGTGGATTCGAGTCCGTCTTGAGCGTGCGCATCCTCGCCACGTACTTCGCCGGCTCGTGGTACATCACCTGACTGTCGTTGAATGACGTCTTGACCAGCATCGTGGGATACGCCTGTGCCGCGATGTTGGTGTACGGGTCGTACTGTTTGATGTAGCGATACTCCGCGGCATTCTTCGGATTCCCCCACTCCTCGAACTCGCCGACGGTGAGCGGCAGCGACTCGTCGAGCATGGTGTTGATCACATCCACGAAGGGCACGTGCGACACCACGGCGCGGAAGAGGTCGGGACGCATGTTGGTCACCGCGCCCATGAGCAGGCCACCGGCGCTGCCGCCCTCGATCACGAGCCTGTCCTTCGCGGTGTAGCGCTGCGCCACGAGATGCTCGGCGGCGTCGATGAAGTCGGTGAAGGTGTTCATCTTCTTCATCATCCGGCCGTCGTCGTGCCACGCTTTGCCCAGATCGCCGCCGCCGCGAATGTGCGCGATGGCGACGACGAAGCCACGGTCGAGCAGGCTGAGCCGGTTGGAGTTGAAAGTTGGCGATCGCGGCACGCCATACGATCCGTACCCTCCCAGCAACAGCGGCGCCGATCCGTCTTTCTTGACGTCCTTGCGATAGACGAGCGACAGCGGAATGCGCGTGCCATCTCTCGCCTGCGCGTAGAGCCGCTCCGAGGTGTACCGGGACGGGTCGTATCCGCCGAGCACCTCGGTGCGCTTGAGCAGCGTGCTCTTCCCGCTCTCCATGTCGTAGTCGAGCACCGAGCTCGGCGTCACGAGCGACTGATAGCTGTAGCGCAGCAGCCTGGTGTTCCACTCCCGGTTCGTGGAGGGAAACGCCGTGTAGACGGGCTCGGGAAAGGAGACGCTCTTCTTTCGGCCGGTGCGGAAGTCGGTGACGTGAATCTCGTCCAAACCGTTCCGCCGCTCGTACGCCACCCAGTAGTCGGCGAAGAGATCGAAGCCCTCGAGCATCACATCGTCCCGGTGGGGCAGCACCTCCTGCCAGTGCTCGCGTCCGGGGGTGGCGATGGGCGCCGTCACGAGTCGGAAGTTGCGCCCCGTATCGTTCACGCGGATGTAGAACCGATCTCCGCGATGGTCGACGTAGTACTCCTGCCCCGCGACCCGCGGGGCGACCAGCGTCCAGCTCCCGTTCGGCTGGTCGGCGCGGAGCACGCGGTACTCGCTCGTCGTCAGGCTGCTGATGTTGAGGAGGAGATACGCGTCGCTGCGCGTGCGCCGGGTGAATACGCTGAACCGCTCATCCGTCTCCTCGTAGAGCAAGCTGTCGCTCGCCGCGCCCAGGGTGTGGCGGTAGAGGCGGTAGGGACGCTTGGCGTGGTCCTCCACCGTGTAGAAGAGCGTGCGGTTGTCCGCCGCCCACGTCACCGACACCGTCTTCTCCACCTTGTCCGGCAGCAGCTCGCCGGTGCGCAGGTCCTTCACCCGCAGCATGTACTGGCGGAAGCCGGTCGAGTCGTAGGAGTATGCCAGCAGGTTGCCGTCGTCGCTCACGGTGAAGGAGCCGATCCCCATGAACGTCTGCCCCTTCGCGAGCTCGTTCACGTCGAGCAGCACCTCTTCCGCCGCGTCGAGCGATCCCTGCTTGCGCGCAAAGATGGGATACTGCTTTCCCTCCTCGGTACGCGTGTAGTAGTAGAAGGCGCCATCGCGATACGGGACGGAGAGGTCGGTCTGCTTGATGCGCGAGAGCATCTCGTTGTAGAGCTGCTCCTGGAGCGGCTTGGTGGGTGCCAGCATCTCCGCCGCGTACTTGTTCTCCGCCTCGAGGTAGGCGCGCACGGCCGGATCGCTCTTCTCGCGCAGCCAGAAGTAGTCGTCCACGATCGTATCGCCGTGGAGCACCATCTGCCGCGGCCGCCGCTCGGCGCGCGGCGGCGTGACGGTCGCGGGCGCGATCGCGCCCTGTGCCTGCTGAACCTGTGCATCCGCCCTGGATGCAGACACCAACGTCGCGGGCGCCAGCAGCGCCGCCGCGAGCGCGCGAACCATACGAGTGAGGGGGATCATCGACTCCTCGTGACGAGGCAAGGGGAGCACGGAAGATAGCAGCGGGATGAGGGTACCGGGTAGCCGCGCGTGGCGCGTGGCGGGTGCCGCATTGCAGGCATAGACTTACCATTTTAGCTATCGGCGAAAACCGCTTCCCTACAACCCGTTACGCGCCACGCGCCACGCGCTACGCGCACTCCCAATGCGTCTCGAAACTCTGGCCGTTCACTCCGGACACGCGCCCGACCCTGTCACCGGCGCGGTGACGCCGGCGATCCATCTGTCCACCACCTTCGAGCGTGCGGCCGATGGCAGCTATCCCGGCGGACACATCTACGCCCGCACGAGCAATCCCAATCGGTTGGAGCTGGAGGACTGTCTGGCGGCGCTGGAGGGAGGCGCGGCCGCGGCGGCGTTTGCTTCCGGATCGGCCGCGACCATGACCCTGCTGCAAGCCTTGTCGTCCGGCGACCACGTGGTGGCGCCTAACGACGCGTATTACGGGACGGCCGTGCTCATGCGGGAGGTGTTCGGCCGGTGGGGGCTCGAGGTCAGCTTCGCCGACATGACCGATCTATCGAGCGTCCGCGCGGCACTCAGCCCCAAAACGCGCCTCGTGTGGATCGAGACGCCGTCGAACCCGCTGTTGCGCGTCACCGACATCGCCGCCATCGCTGGCATCGCGCACGAAGCGGGCGCCCGCTGCGCGTGCGACAACACCTGGGCAACGCCCGTCCTGCAACGGCCGCTCGAGCTCGGTGTGGATGTCGTGATGCACGCCACCACCAAGTACCTCGGTGGACACAGCGACGTGACCGGCGGAGCGCTCATCGTGCGTGAGAGCGACGACCTCTTCGCGCGCATCCGATCCATCCAGACCACCGGTGGCGCGGTGCCGTCGCCGTTCGAGTGCTGGCTGGTGGTGCGCGGAGTGCGGACCCTGCCCTACCGCATGCGGGCGCACTCGGCCAACGCGCGCGCCGTCGCCGAGTTCCTTCGCCGGCACCCGGCGGTGGAGTCGGTGCACTACCCGGGACTCACGACGCACCCCGGGCATGAGGTGGCTGCGCGCCAGATGGCGGACTTCGGCGGGATGCTCTCCATCCAGGTGCGGGGCGGCCAGGATCGCGCGATGGCCGTGGCGGCACAGGTGAAGCTCTTCACGCGCGCGACGAGCCTGGGCGGCTCCGAGAGCCTGATCGAGCACCGCGCCTCGGTAGAAGGCCCACACACCCGAACGCCACCGAACCTGCTCCGCATGTCGATCGGCCTCGAGCACCCCGACGACCTGATCGAGGACCTGGACCAGGCACTGCGCTAGCCAACCACTCGTTGCGCGATGAGGCCTGCTCAGGGCTGGCAGCCCCCACGCGATGTCGGCCACGTGGGCGGCGCGATGGAAGCTGCCGTGACCGAGACGAATTCGCGCGGGTCTCTTCGTCGCCCGCATCGAGGAGCCCCCAATGCGTCTGCCCTGTCGAGCATTCGTCACCACCCTGGCTGCGGGCATGCTTGTCGCCTGCAGCGAGACGACCTCTCCCGACGCGCGTCGCATCGACGCGCTCCCACGCCCGCTGTCGGCTGCCGAGCAGAAGGTGGTGTCGGCGGGAAACGAGTTCTCCTTCGCGCTGTTTCGTCAGGCGAGCGCAGGCGAGCCGGCCAAGAACGTCTTCATCTCGCCGCTCAGCGCATCGATGGCGCTGGGGATGACCATGAATGGCGCCGCCGGCACTACCTTCGACGCCATGCGTGGCACGCTGGGATTCGCCGACGCCTCACAGGAAGAGATCAATCAGGGGTATCGTAGCCTGATCGACCTCCTGCGCGGCCTCGACCCGGCGACCGAATTCCGGATCGCGAACTCGATCTGGTACAGGAGCGGTTACGCGTTCGAGCAGCCCTTCTTCGACGCCACGCGGACGTTCTTCGACGCCGAGGTGCAGGGGCTGAATTTCGGGGATCCCGCCTCGTTAGGCACCATCAACGCCTGGGTCGATCGGGCCACGAACGGGAAGATCACGAGCATCATCGACGTGATCGCGCCCGACCACGTGATGTTCCTGATCAACGCCATCTACTTCAACGGAACCTGGGAGCATCGGTTCGATCGGAGCCAGACTCGAGACGCCCAGTTCCACGCCGCCGATGGGTCGCTGGGCTCGATCCAGCTCATGTATCGCAACGGCGCGCTGCGCTACACGGCGACGCCGGACTATCAGGCGGCGGACCTGCTGTACGGCAACAGCGCCTTCGCCATGACGGTGCTCCTGCCCACCCCGGGCACGGACATCAACGCGCTGGTCGCGTCGCTCACGGAGCAGAAGTGGACCGAGCTGACGAGCGCGTTCTCCGAGCACGAAATGGAGCTCTACCTTCCCAAGTTCACGCTGGAGTACGAGCGGCGGCTCAACGACGATCTCGACGCGCTCGGCATGGGGATCGCCTTCGCCCCCGGTGTCGCGGACTTCACGCGCATGGCTGCCGCGGGCGGTCTGTACATCGACTACGTCAAGCAGAAGACGTTCGTCGACGTACACGAGGACGGCACCGAAGCGGCCGCCGTGACCGCCGTCGCCATCCGCGAAGCCTCCGCGCCACCAGCCATGCGCGTAGATCGCCCCTTCATCTTCGCCATCCGTGAGCGCTTCTCGGGGACGATCCTGTTCATCGGCAAGGTCGTGCGCCTGCCGCCCCCTTCGAACTGAGGCACAACGCGCAGCCGCTGGCGTCCAGAACGCACGGTCACAGGCATCCTGCGTTCTGGATGCAGCCTCGAGAGGACGGCGCACCACCTGGCTGGCTCGATTCGAGGCGGTCTACGTGCCCGCCGGCTAGGGGCTCGTCCCACCCAGCGGCGAGTGGACATTGTCCCCGGTCTGTTCCCACCACCGGCTTTGACTAGCCGCCTCCCGGCGGGTACTGTCCGGTAGTCCTCCTCCGGAGCCATGGGGCGTGCGCGCGTAAGCGGCTACGCGCTGCCCGCTACGCGCCAAGCATGTATCGAACCTGCGTCTACTGTAACAGGCGCCTGGGCGCCAACGACCTCATCCGGGAGTTTCCGGTTGGGCGCCGCCTCGCGTTCGACGCGCAGCGGGGCAGGCTTTGGGTGGTGTGCGCGAGCTGCGGACGGTGGAACCTCACGCCGTTCGAGGAGCGCTGGGAGGCGATCGAGGAATGCGAGCGCCTGTTCCGGGGAACGCTGCTGCGCATCTCGAGCGACAACATTGGTCTCGCCCAGCTCAAGGATGGGATGGAGCTCGTGCGCATCGGGCGCGCGCTTCGTCCCGAGATCGCATCCTGGCGTTATGGGCGCTATGCCCGGCGGCTCGTGCGCGCGAGAAACGGTCGGAGCGCGGGCATCAATGGTGTCCTGGCGCGGGGTGCGAAGACCATCGACAGCGCGCTGCGGTGGTTTCCTCACGTTCGACTTCCGTACGACGCCGCCACCTGGCTTCGCATCCACAGCAACTCATCGGCGATCGTCGCCATGCTCAACGACGATCGAGACATGCCGATCATCGTCCGGCGCGGACACCTGGAAAGCGCCCGGCTCATGCGTCCCGATCCCGATCAGCCCTGGATGCTCGAGCTCCGCCACGACGCGGGCACCGCGTCTGTGAGCGGCGATCCCGGTGTGCGCACCGCGGGCAAGCTGCTGGCCGCGGTCAACGGCTTCACCGGAACCTCGGATGAGGTGGAGTACGCGATCGCCAAGCTGGAGGACGCTGGGAACCCGGAAGGGTATTTCACCAGGATCGCGGCGCTCGTCATGCGGACGGCCTGGGGGCGTGTGGAGGGGCCGGGACGCGCTGGGCGCAATGACGCCGAGTCGATGACCGCCGTCGAGCGGCTGGCGATGTACGTCACCACTCGCTCCTTCTGGGCACGGGGCGGTACCGGCAGCGAATCCAGCACCACGCTGCCTCAGCTTCCCATCGTCGACCGGCTGGCGCTGGAGATGGCCGCGAGTGAGGACGTCGAGCGGCGCGCGATGGAGGGCGAGCTCGCCGAGCTCGAGGCGGCGTGGCGCGAGGCCGAAGAGATCGCCGCCATCGCCGATGGGCTCCTGCCCATGGTGGCCACCGACGTGTCGACCAGCTGGTGGCGGCGGCTCACGGCGCCACCGGAGCCGGCGTGAGGATCACGGCACCCATTCACTCACTCACCACGGAGTGTTGCATGTACGTCCAGTCCTCGATCCTGTCGTCGCTCACCGTGCTGGCGCTGCTCTCGCCATCCGTATTGGGCAGTCAGCAGGCGCAGTCCCGAGGCACCATCGCGTTCGTGAACGTGAACGTGGTGCCGATGGATCGCGAGCGCGTGCTCGAGGGTCAGACGGTGATCGTGCGCGATGGACGGATCGCCACCATCGGACCGAACGCCAGCACGCGAGCGCCCGCCGGAGCGACGGTGGTGGAAGCGAGCGGCAAGTATCTCATGCCCGGACTCGCCGAGATGCACGCGCACATCCCGGGTGCCCAGGCTCCGGCGCAGCTCACGGAGAACGTGCTGTTCCTGTATCTGGCGAACGGGATCACGACCATCCGTGGCATGCTCGGCAGCCCGTCGCACCTCCAGCTGCGCGACCGCGTGCAGCGCGGCGAGCTGCTTGGCCCGCGCATCTACACGTCGGGACCGTCGTTCAACGGGAACAGCGCGCCGACACCCGATTCGGCCCGGCGCATGGTGATCGCGCAGAAGGCGGCCGGCTACGATCTGCTCAAGGTGCACCCCGGCCTGAGCCGCGAGGTGTACGACGTCATCGATCGCACCGCCGACAGCGTCGGCATTCGGTTCGCCGGCCACGTCTCGTTAGGCGTCGGGCTCGCCCGAACGCTCGAGGCCAGGCAGACCACGGTGGACCACCTGGATGGCTACGTCGAGGCGATCGTTGCCGACAGCGTGCGCGCCAAGGCGGACTCGTCGGCCTTCTTCGGCTACAACCTCGTGGAGTTCGTCGATCGCTCGAAGCTCGCACCCCTGGCGAGGGCGACGAAGGCCGCCGGCGTCTGGAACGTGCCGACGATGAGTCTGTTCGAGGATTGGGTGGTCGCCGGCGACAGCGCGGCGCTCATGAGCCGCCCCGAGCTCAAGTACGTCCCGGCGCAAATGCGGGCCAACTGGCTCACGGCGACGCGGAACTTCCAGAGCAACCCCAACTACTCGCGCCAGCGGTCGCAGTCGTTCCTCGAGGTTCGCCGCGAGATCCTCCGCGCGCTCCGCGATGCGGGCGCCGGCCTCCTCCTCGGCTCCGACGCCCCGCAGGTGTTCAACGTGCCGGGGTTCTCCATGCACGAGGAGCTCGCGGCGATGGTCGGCGCGGGGCTCACGCCATTCGAGGCGCTCACCTCCGGCACGCGGAACGTCGCCATCTACTTTGGGGCCGAGAACGAGCGTGGAACGGTGTCGATGGGTAAGGTGGCCGACCTCATCCTGCTCGATGCGAACCCGCTGGCCGACGTGGCCAACGTCCAACGCCGCGCCGGCGTGATGGTGCGCGGCCGGTGGCTGCCGGAGAGCGAGATCAAGCGACGATTAGAGGACATCGCGAGGGGAAGCGCGGAGTGAGGTGAGTGACGAGAGTGGAGTGAGTGATAACGACCAGGGTGAAGAGCATGAGATGGGGTGATGAACCCATCACGCATGTCATGCCCTTCACCCTGGCTCCGGTCACTCACTCCACTCTCGTCACCCCTCTCACCGACCTTCCCGTCCTACCAACCCTCCCTGCGCTCATAGCCCCGCGGAATGCGGAAGATCTCGGGATCGATGCGTGCACGCCCGATCTCGGTGATCTCGATCGTGCGCGTGTCGACGTCGGGATCCTCGTCCTCGTGGTGCAGCCGCGAGGTCACCACGATCTTCAGCGGCGTGCCGGTGAAGAGTGCCCGCCGCGCGTCGATCGAGCGCCTGACGAAGCTCGCGTCGTGCTGCGCGAGCGCGCTTTCCACGGTGGAGAGGAGCTCGATGATCGGGTTGGACGCGAGCGCGAGTCGCGGGGCCACCCAGAAGTCGGTGACGATCTCCTGGTCCATGTCCTTGGTGAGGCCGAACACGCCGACCCCGACCTGGAAGCGCTGCACCATTCGATAGCGCTCGGTGGGATAGCCGGCCACCGTGCCCCCGTTCCCCAGCCGCTCGGTGGAGATGCGAACGTCTCGCAGCGTCATCGTCATCACGCGATCGACCTTGCGCATCGCGGTGGAGATCACGCGCTCGAACGAGTCGCGCTCGAACGTCCGGTACTCCTCGTCGCGCGGATCGACCAGCGTCACCCGCCGGCCACGATCGCTCACGAGCAGGTAGCCTTTCTTGTGCCACTCGCGAAAATCGATGCGCGTCCGATCGCCGAGCACACGAGCCGTGCCGAAGATCTTGTCGTCGTGATCGTCGGCGATGGACCGGAAGGTGTAGGAGTACCCTTGGGTATCCTGCGCACCGGCCGCGGTGGACGGGATGGCGACGGCAAGCAGAACTGCCAGCGAGACCGTGGGCGTGCGAAGCATGGGTGATCTCCAGCTAGCGTCAGGAACCTACAGCGCCTCGCAACACACTACGGAACGCCTGGGCACGAGGTTTCGAGCCCGCTCACGCCGTCCTCACCCATCGCACCAGCTCGGCCATCGTCGGCTTCTTGCCGGTGCTGAGAATGCCGATGCGGTAGATCTTGCCCGCAATCCAGGCCACGGCACCCAGCGCGAGGAGCAGCAGCACGATCGAGATGGCGATCTCCGCCGGTGGGATGTCTGCCGCCGCCAACCGCATCGGCATCGCGATGGGCGCGGTGAACGGCACCAGGCCGAGCACCGTCGCCACCTGACCGCGCGGGTCGCCGGTCACCGCGGCGAGCAGGATGAGCGGGATGAACAGCGGCACCAGCACCAGGAACTGGATGCCCTGCGCCTCCTGCTCGCTGTTCACCGCCGCACCCACGGCGGCGAAGATCGACGCGAAGAGGAAGAAGCCGAGCACGAAGTAGATCACCAGCAGCGCCGCGACTCCCGGATCGATCTGGAGCACCCGCAGCGCGTTGGGCGGCAGACCGAAGCGCTCGGTGATGAGTGTCGACTGCGTCGCGATGATCGCGGTGAGAGCCACCCAGATCCCCACCTGAAGCAGCGCCGCCGAGCCCACGCCCAGCACCTTGCCCGCCATCAGATGGTTGGCGCGCACCGAGCTCACCATCACCTCGGCGATGCGGTTGGTCTTCTCCTCCAGCACGCTGCGCAGCACGTCGATGCCGTAGAAGGTGGTCATCATGTAGATGAGGAATGCCACGATGTACGCGAGCAGGAACGTCGAGGTCGCGCCGCCTCCTTCCTCTCCTTCCGGGGTGATGCGCGCGCTCTCGATGTCGACCGCTCGCAGCAGCGAGACCACCTGGGATACCTGGAGCCCGGCCTGACGCAACCGCTCCGCCTGCACCCCGCGCGAGACGGCGGTTCTGAGATCGCGCACGATGCGCATGTTGGCGACGCTGCGTGCCCGGTAAAGCACCTCGCCCCGCTCCAGGACGTCGGCCGGGATGGCCACGTACCCGTGTAGCTCCTCGGCGAGCACACGACGATTGAGGTCATCGCGCACCGCGGCGAGCGTCCCCGACACGCGCTCGACGACGTACTGGTTGTCGGCTGCCGTATCGTCGCGCGCTACCGTGAGCGCCTCGACGACGCGATCGCCGATCGCCGGCACGGCCTCGTTCACCACCGCGATCCGGCGGACGCCGCCGCCGCGCACCACGGTGGGGATCACGATGAGCGCCGCCATGAACAGCGGCAGGAGCAGCGTACCGATCAGGAAGCTCCGCGCGCCGACGCGCTGCCGGAACTCACGGCGGATGATGATCAGGGTCTCAGACACGGGTCTGCTCCGGACGGCGATGAGGCGTGGTCGCGTCTCCCACCTGCTTGACGAAGATCTCGTGCAGCGAGGGCTGCACACGCGAGAAGCGCGCGAGTGGCGCGTCGAGTGAGTTGAGCGCAGCGATCACCTTGCGCACGTCGACGCCCGGCGCGAGATCGACGTGCCATCCGTCATCGAGCTTGCGCGTCTCGCTGAACAGCGCCGAGCCGTTGCGCATGAACGCCGACACACCAGGTGGCTCGTCGTCGAACCCGATCGCATAGTGGCTGCCCATGTGGCTGCGCCGCACGTCGCGCAGCGCGCCATCCAGCACCTTGCGGCCGGCTGCGATGATGCACACGTACTCACAGAGCTGCTCGGCCTGATCCATGTTGTGGGTGCTGAAGATCACGGTGCGTCCCTCGGCGCGCGCCTCGAGGATCGTGTCGCGCAGGACCTCCTGATTCACCGGGTCGAGACCCGATGTCGGCTCGTCGAGCACCAGCACATCGGGGCGGTGCACGACGGTCGTGATGAACTGCACCTTCTGCTGCATCCCCTTGGAGAGCGTCTCCACGCGGCCGTCGCGCCATTCGCCGAGTCCCATCTTCTCCAGCCAGCGCACACCCTCGCTGCGCGCGGCCTGCTCCTCCATCCCCTTGAGCATGGCGAAGAAGACGATCACGTCGAGCACCTTCATCTTGCGGTACAGACCGCGCTCCTCCGGCAGGTACCCCACCCGCTTGAGCACCTCACGATCGCTTGCCGGATCGCGTCCGAGCAGCGTGACCCGCCCTTCGTCGCGCGCGATGATGTTCATCGCCATGCGCAGCGTGGTGGACTTCCCGGCGCCGTTGGGGCCGAGGATGCCGTAGATCGTTCCGGTCGGGACGGCGAGGCTGAGCCGATCGACGGCGAGGTGTCCGGCGTATCGCTTCGTGATCGAGTCGAGGGCGAGAGCAGGAGTCATGTGCAGGTAGCAGGTTGCGGGTTGCGGTCACGGTGAGCGCGCGTCTCGCTACGAGCCCTCTGGCCGGCTAACCACAGAGACGCAGAGAGCACAGAGGGCTTCCGATCCCCGAGAGTTCATCTCGCTACGAGCCGACTAACCACAGAGACACGGAGGGCACAGAGGATTCACAGAGGGATCCCATCCCGGCAAAGTCCATTACGCCACGAGCAGTTGTTTACCACAGAGGCACGGAGACACGGAGGCGCCACATGGCAGAGCTTCTCTCCTCTTCGGATTCCTCTGTGTCTTTGTGTCTCCGTGGTCCCGTCATGCTCGTGGCGCGAGGAGCTCCGTGCCACGAAGGACCCTCTGTGAATCCTCTGTGTCCTCCGTGTCTCTGTGGTTAGCCCGGCTCGTAGCGAGATAGAATTGTAGGGGAGCGGCGAAGAGCATCCAATGCCGTATCCATCGACCGGCCGCGTGCGCGTTGCGAGAGGTCGGAAGGCCGCCCTGAGCGGCGACGCCATACCATGTAGTCTC